>NZ_JBTVYK010000038.1:0-71899 GCF_054788135.1 Streptomyces sp. O3 | reverse complement strand
CCCCTTTTTCACGCAGAAGACGGCATACGCGCTGACCTGTAGCGTCTCGTGGGCTCGGAGTTGTGTATAAGAGCCCGCCCCCCGCGCGGGGGGACCGGGCCTCGCCTCGTGCCCTGCTTCCGCCGTTGGTTACTTGATCCTGGTGCCCGTGGAGCGCAGCGCCGCGCACGCCTCGGTGACGCGCTCGGCCATCGACGCCTCGGCCAGCTTGCCCCAGGTGCGCGGGTCGTAGGTCTTCTTGTTGCCGACCTCGCCGTCGACCTTCAGCACACCGTCGTAGTTCTGGAACATGTGCGCCGCGACGGGGCGGGTGAAGGCGTACTGGGTGTCCGTGTCCAGGTTCATCTTCACCACACCGTTCTCCAGCGCGGTGGCGATCTCCTCGGCCGTGGAGCCGGAGCCGCCGTGGAAGACGAAGTCGAACGGGGAGGTCTTGCCGTACTTGGCGCCGACGCCCTCCTGGAGGTCCTTCAGCAGCTCCGGGCGGAGCACGACGTTGCCCGGCTTGTAGACGCCGTGCACGTTGCCGAAGGACGCGGCCAGCAGGTACCGGCCCTTCTCGCCCAGGCCGAGCGCCTCGGCGGTGCGGACGGCGTCGTCGACGGTGGTGTACAGCTCGTCGTTGATCTCGTGGCTGACGCCGTCCTCCTCGCCGCCGGTCGGGGTGATCTCAACCTCAAGGATGATCTTCGCGGCGACGGCCTTGGCGAGCAGCTCCTGGCCGATGGCCAGGTTGTCGGCGAGGGTCTCGGCCGAGCCGTCCCACATGTGCGACTGGAACAGCGGGTTCTCGCCCCTGGCGACGCGCTCGGCGGAGATGTCGAGCAGCGGACGGACGTATCCGTCCAGCTTGTCCTTGGGGCAGTGGTCGGTGTGCAGCGCGACGGTGACGCCGTACTTCTTGGCGACGATGTGCGCGAACTCGGCGAGCGCGACCGCGCCGGTGACCATGTCCTTGCTGTGCTGGCCGCCCAGGAACTCCGCGCCACCGGTGGAGATCTGGATGATGCCGTCGCTCTCCGCCTCCGCGAAGCCGCGCAGCGCGGCGTGCAGGGTCTGGGATGAGGTGACGTTGATGGCCGGGTAGGCGAACTTGCCTGCCTTCGCCCGGTCGAGCATCTCGTTGTAGACCTCGGGGGTTGCGATGGGCATCTGTCCGCTCCTTGGATGTGCGGGTGGGGTTGCTTGGCCCTGACCGTAGGGCCCCTCACTGAGGGGAGGCGACGTCATCGTCGCCCCCATACTTCCAGACGTGGCCGCCGCCGTCGGCGTCGGACTCAGTCGTCCTCAGCCGTCCGGTGGCGGCGGACTCAGTCCAGGCCGAGCTCGTCCTTGGAGAAGGCGAAGAGGTACGGGACTGAGGCGCCCTCGGCGATCTTCTCGGCGGCCCCGGTCGCCCGGTCCACGATCGTCGCGACGGCCACCACCTCGGCCCCGGCCTCGCGGGCGGCCTCGACGGCGGTCAGCGGGGAGCCGCCGGTGGTGGAGGTGTCCTCGACGACCAAGACGCGGCGGCCCTCGATGCCCGGTCCCTCGACGCGGCGCTGCATGCCGTGCGCCTTGGCGGCCTTGCGGACGACGAACGCGTCGAGCTGGCGGCCGCGGGCGGCGGACGCGTGCAGCATCGAGGTGGCGACGGGGTCGGCGCCCAGCGTGAGGCCGCCCACCGCGTCGAAGTCCAGGTCGGCGGTCAGGTCCAGCATGACCTGGCCGATCAGGGGGGCGGCCGCGCCGTCGAGGGTGACCCGGCGCAGGTCGACGTAGTAGTCGGCCTCCAGGCCGGAGGAGAGGGTCACCTTGCCGTGCACCACGGCCTTGTCCTTGATCTGCCGCAGGAGGTCGCTGCGTACGTCGTCGCTGTCGCTCATGCCGCCAGCTTAGATCCTGGTTCCGGGGGGCTACGACAGCCGCCTCCGGGGGGCTACGACAGCCGCCGCCAGGACCAGGTCATCTCCGCTTCCAGCGGGTCGATGGGCGTGACCTGGCGGGGGTGAGTGTTGAGGCCGTTGGGCGGTCCCGACTGCGGTTCGACGCAGACGGCCTCGGGCTGCTCGTCGTAGATCACGACCCACTCCTCGCGGCTGGTGACCTTCAGCTCCAGCTCGTCCGGCCAGGTCAGGGTGACCTCGACGCCGCCCGGCATGCCGAAGCAGTCGTCCCAGGGGCCCGGCGTGCGGTCGACACGGCGGCCGGTGGGGAGGTGGTCGTCGCCGCGCTCCTCCTGCCAGGCGGGGGCGAAGTCGAGCTGTACGTCCTTGCCGCCGTCGCTGAGCGTGCGCCGGAACCAGGGGTGCCAGCCCGCCTGCGCCGGGAACGAGTCGTGATACGTCTCGACCCCGATGCGCACGGTGAGCTCGCCGCCGCCGTCGGCCCGCCCGGCCAGCTCGAAGGTCTGGGTGACGCGGCCGCGGTAGGGCCAGGGCTCGACCAGGTCGTAGGTGAACGCCGCCGTGCGCTCGGTGGCGTGCGCGAGGCGCCAGGGCACGTCCCGTACGGTGCCGTGGAGGGCGTGCGGGGGATCGTTGACGGGCAGCTGGTGCCGCGTGGCACCGTTGTGGAAGCGCCCGTTCTCGGTACGGCCGCACCAGGGGACCATGGGGAACGAGCCGTACCGCTCGCCCTGGCGCAGCACCTCGGTGCCGCCGATGCGCAGGCCGCTGACGCGGCAGCCGTTGTCGGGCCGCAAGGTGAGCTCCGCGTCGCCCGCGCGCAGCGTGATCTCGTCGTCCTGTCTAGTCACCCGTCCGACCCTACGCGGCCCACGCGCGCGGCCGCGTACGACGCCTGCTTACGGCGTCTGCTCACGCGTCTACTTACGGCGACGCAGCACCCGGCCCGCGACGATCGCCGACGCGACGACCAGCGCGGCCGCGGGCGCCGCCCAGCGCAGCGCGTCGCTCGCGGAGACGGTGGTCGCGGGCGCGGGGACAGGAGCGTACCGGCCGCGCGGCGGCGCGTGGTCGACCTCTTCCGCGCTCCGCCCGATCATGGTCCGGCGGGCGTGCGCGGCCTCGGCGGGCGGCGACAGGGCCGCCAGGTCCTCGCCCATGCCTCTCATGTCGTCCGCGTCCATGTCGTCCGCGTCCTCGTCGTCCGCGTCATACCGCGCGAGGGACGGCGGCGGCACGTCGGTGTCGAACACAGAAGCCACGTCGTCGTCACCCAAGCCGTCCGCTCCGTCCGCGTCGTCCGCATCGTCCGCGTCGTCCATGTCACGCACGCCGTCCGCGTCGTCCTCGCCCACCGGGTCGTACACCTCCTCCACGGCTTCCGCGATCCCCGCACCGGCGCCTGGCGCTGACGCGCCCGCACCACCGCCGTCGCCGTCGCCGTCCGCCGCGCCCCGTGCCGCCTCCGCGGCCAGTCCCGTGGCGCAACGGTTCAGCAGGCGGCGCGCGGCCGAATCGACGGCGCCGGGGTCGAGTTCGGCGGCCCGGCCGTCCGCGGTGGCGGTGCCGGTGAAGGTGAGGGTGGTGCCGTCGTCCGTGGCGGACAGCCGCAGGGTGAGGGCGAGCTTGACCACGCCCGTGCCGCGGGCCTCCGTGGCGTCGCCCTCGATCGCGTACTCACGGGACGACTGCCTGGCCAGGCGCAGACTGCCGCGATAGGTGATGGTGTGGCCCGCGATACGGACCTTCAGGCGGCCCCCGACCCCCTCGTCGGCGACGTCTCGCTGGAGTCCGGGGATCGCGCGGGCGACCCGCACGGGGTCACCCAGCGCCTGCCGTAGGGGCTCGGTCGGAACCGGAACGAACGCCTCGTGCTCCATGTCAGCCGAGCCTACCCACGTACAGCCCTTTCGCACCGGTGAAGCCACGATTCGTTTCACTCAGTCCGCTCACTCAGTCCGCGTACCGGGGATGCACCAGCGTCGACGGCGGCAGCCCGGACACCCGTGTCCGCTCCGCCGCCCGCACCCCGGCCCTGAGCCCGTCCAGGGTCAGCGAGTCCCGGACGAGCCCCTCCGCCAGGTCCGGGGTCGGCGGCGTACGCGCGGCGAGTACGAAGCCCCAGTCGCCCGCGCCGGACGGCGACGCGCCGGGCGAGGACGCGGCGGCGCGGTCGGGGCCCGCGGTGAACCCGGCGAGCCGCCCCCGCTGCCGGTAGGCGAGCGTGCGCAGCCCGACCGACCGCACGCTGGCCTCGACCGTCCAGAAGGTCCGGGTCCGGCCGTCCACCGGGCCCGCGTGCACCACGAGCCGCCCGTCGTCGGCGAGCACCCGTGTGACGAGGCCGAAGAACTCGCGCGAGTAGAGCTTGGTGGACGCGGTGATGCCGGGGTCGGGCAGGTCGGAGACCACGACGTCGTACGGGCCCCGCGCGCCCGCGGCACGCGGGTCGTCCCGCGCCCGCCGCAGCCAGCCGAACGCGTCGGCGTCGATGACCCGCACCCGCTCGTCCCGGTAGACCCCCTGGTTGAGGGCGCTGAGCCCCGGATCCGTACGGGCCAGGTCGACCACCGCGGGGTCGAGCTCGACGATGTCGACGAGGCGGACGCCGGGGTGGCGCAGCGCCTCGCGCGCGGCGAGCCCGTCCCCTCCGCCGAGGATCAGGACCCGCGCCCGCGGCCCGGCCATCGCGGGGTGTACCAGCGCCTCGTGGTAGCGCTGCTCGTCGCGGGCGCTGACCCGCAGCCGCCCGTCCAGGAAGAGGTTCAGGGTGCCGGGCTCGTGCCCGGTGAGCACGATCTCCTGGGCGCCGCTGTGCACGGCGACCCGCACGTCGGGGCCGTACACGGTGTCCCGCGCGGCCCGCTCGAAGTCGTCGACCAGGACGGCGGCGGTGCCGAGCGAGCCGAGCACCAGCGCGTTGGCGAGCAGCAGCGTCCAGCGGGAGCGCGCGGTCAGGTCGTGCCGGAACAGCCAGAGCACGAGCGCGCCACCGGCCACGGCGTTCACCGCGCCGGTGAGCAGCGCGCCGGTCAACTGCCCGAAGAGCGGCAGGAGGAGGAACGGGAAGGCGAGGCCGCCCACCAGCGCGCCCACGTAGTCGGCGGCGAACAGGTCGGCCACCGCGCCGCCCGCGTCCTGCCGCCGCACCCGCTGGATCATTGTCATCAGCAGCGGCACCTCGGCGCCGATCAGCACGCCGATGGCGAGCGAGAACGCCACCAGCAGGACGCGGGTCCCGACGCCCCAGACGAACCCCGCGTACAGCGCCATCGCGCTGCATCCGCCGACCAGCGCGAGCACCGCCTCGATCGCCCCGAACCCGGCGGCGGCCCGGCAGCGCAGCCGCTTGGCCAGCAGCGAGCCGACGCCCATCGCGAAGACCATCACGGAGAGCACGACGGAGGCCTGGGTGACCGAGTCGCCGATCAGGTACGAGGCGAGGGCGACCAGTTCGAGCTCGTACACCAGGCCGCAGGCCGCGCAGATGAACACACCCGCGAGGACCAGGAACCGCCCGGTGCGCGGCGTCACGGGCAGCCGCGCGACCCCCTCCGGGCCCCGGTGCGGGGGCCCGCCGGTGAGCGGCGGCGGAAGCGCGGGCTGGTCGATCACACCCGTAACGCTACGTCGCGAGTCGCTGCCAGCCTGTCACCCATACGTGTGCAACTCCCCCGCTGCCACCCCGAACGCCACCCCCGCCGCCACCCCAGGGCCCCGGCGCCCCGGTGTCCCGACGCCCCCGCCCCGGCGTCCGCCCCGGCGTCCGGCGTCGGCATCCGGCGTCGGCTCAGGCGGGCGCGGGGGCGCGCTCGGCCACCCGAGTGCGGGTGGCGACCAACTGCCCTTCCTGCGGGTACGCGTGCCAGGTCCGCCAGTGCACATGTCCTTCGTGACGCTGTACGAGCATGGCGGTGAACGCGTCCGGGCTGCCGGGGAACACCCCGGCCAGGCCGTTGGGGTGGTCGGCGACGAGCGCGAGCAACTCCTGGGCGCGGCCCGCGAAGGAGCCGGGCGACAGGGTCTCGACGCGCGCGGCGAACTCGTACTCCCAGGCGTCGAGCCGCTTGGCGACGCCGAGCGGCAGCGGCGTACTGCTGCCGGGGATGCAGGCGACGGTCTCGGAGCAGGTACCCACCGCCTGCTCAAGGAGCACCTGGTGAGACGCGCCGAGCAGCCTCATCTGCACATGGGCGCCTTTGAGTTCGACGTCCAGCACGCTGAGCGCGGGGAGCGGTTCCCGTCCCAGCGCCCAGGCGAGGTCGGACGCGCGCGTGTCGGTGTACGTGGTCTTGAGGGTCGTGAGCATGGAGTCGGCTCCGCAAACATGCAGTGGAGGTTTGGCCGGTAAGCACCGGAAGACGCGCCGCGTGGCACACCGCTGAGGCTGATGGCCGGCTAACTGCCCACGAGTCGTCCGAGGGCTGAATTGACGCTTAAGAGGGAATCATGAACAGGGGCGATGCCACAGCGTTTTTACCCAACTTCGGAGGGTTTCCATCCCCTCGAGGGCCCCACAGTTCACGTGTTCTCCGTCGTCAACCCGTTGCCTCTCATTCGTCAACGCGTTGCGCACGCGCCGTCAACCAACCGCCGCGCACCCGGCGCCGACGCCCCCACGCCAGCCACCCCATATCAGCCACCCCACGCCACCACGGTCAGCTCAGCGACCGAACGCGAGCCGAGGCGGGGCGAGCCGGGCGAGACCGGGCGAGACCGGGCGGCGTCAGCAGCCTCCACCACCGCCGCAGCCACCCCCGCCGCCACTGCTGCCGCCGCCTCCGCAGGAGGATCCCCCGCCGTGCGAGCCCCCGCCGCTGCCGTCCACGGCTCCGCCCGCCGCCCACCAGCCGCCCGTACCCGACCCGCCGACCGCGCCGCCGCGCCCCCTCGACCGCCCCGACCGTCCCGACCCGCTCACACTCCCCCGCGTACCGAACGCCAGACCGAAACCGACGACCACCAGCACGGCCAGCACGACAAATCCCAAGAACGCCCCCATGAAACCTTCCCCCTCTTCGCGAAAACCTGGAAAACCTGTTCGTGGTAAAGGAAATGCCCCCGCCCGCGCGGGCCCAAAGCAGACTTGAGGAAGTCCAGAGGTTCGGCGCAGGATGGCCGCCATGACCTCCACGGGAACCACCGGACGCCCGCTGCTCAACCGCCGCCTCGCCGAGTTCGGCACGACGATCTTCGCCGAGATGTCGGCGCTCGCGGTACAGACCGGCGCGATCAACCTCGGCCAGGGCTTCCCCGACGCCGACGGCCCCGAAGAGGTCCGCGAGGCCGCGGTCCGCGCCCTGCGGGACGGCCGCGGCAACCAGTACCCGCCCGGCCCCGGCATCCCGGAACTGCGCACCGCCATCGCCGAGCACCAACAGCGCTTCCACGGCCTGACCTTCGACCCCGACACCGAGATCCTGGTCACCGCGGGCGCGACGGAGGCGATCGCGGCCGCGCTGCTGGCCCTGGTCGAGCCCGGCGACGAGGTGATCGCCCTGGAGCCGTACTACGACTCCTACGCGGCGAGCATCGCCCTGGCGGGCGGCACCCGCGTCCCGGTCACCCTGCGCCCCCACACCGACCCCGCCACCGGAACCCGCTCCTTCCGCCTGGACCTCGACGCACTGCGCGCCGCGGTCACCGACCGCACCCGCCTGCTGCTCCTCAACACCCCGCACAACCCCACCGGCACGGTCCTCAGCCGCGCCGAACTCACCGCGATCGCCGAACTGGCCGTCGCCCGCGACCTCCTCGTCGTCACCGACGAGGTCTACGAACACCTGGTCTTCGACGGCGAACACCTCCCCCTCGCCGCCTTCCCCGGCATGCGCGACCGCACGGTCACCATCTCCTCCGCCGGAAAGACCTTCTCGTTCACAGGCTGGAAGGTCGGCTGGGTGACCGCCGCGCCCGAGCTGGTCACGGCGGTCCGCACCGCCAAGCAGTACCTGACGTTCGTATCGGCGGGCCCGTTCCAGTACGCGGTCGCCGAGGCCCTGCGCCTGCCGGACGACTATTTCACCGGTCTCCGCGAGGAGTTGCGCGCGAAGCGCGACATCCTCGCCTACGGGCTCGCCTCGGCGGGCTTCGAAGTCTTCCGGCCCCAGGGCACGTACTTCATCACCACCGACATCAGCCCCTTCGGCGAAAAGGACGCCTACGCGTTCTGCCGCGCCCTCCCCGAACGCTGCGGCGTCGTCGCCATCCCCAACTCCGTCTTCTACGACGACCCGGAAGCGGGCCGCAGCCAAGTGCGCTTCGCATTCTGCAAACGGGACCAGGTCTTGCGAGACGCGGCCGACCGCCTCCAGCGAATGTGAGCCCCCTCCACCGACCGTGAGCAGCACGACGGCCGAGGACGGAGGTGCCCCATGCAGCCTCGGTGCCATCTCGCCATCCCAGGTCTGCGGCCCGAGCGGGAAGGAAGGAGCCCTCATGAGCACCGGACCGCGCCTCCCTGCCTCCGACGCACCCCGCGATCCGCTCCACGCAGGTGGTGGCCTGGCGGGCCGGCTCGAGGTACAGGTCCACCTCCCGAGGCCCAGTTCGCTCAGGGTTGTCCTTCTTCCCGCCCTCGGAGAGGTGCGCGCGTCCCGGTCCGGCGGCTGTGGGCCGCCGGGCCGGGACGAGGCGACGGTGCTGCCGGCGTGGGTGGCCGGTGGACTGTAGAAGGAGCGGGCAGTGTGCATGACATGCGGAGTGAGCTGCTCGGGCCGCATGGTCACGGGCACGGGACTGCCTCCTCGGAGATCACATCCGGGATGGCCGGGCCACTACGATGGGCCGCCGCCGTGGCGCACCATGGTGACGGTCACCGGGAGGCAGGGATGGCGGAGCACAGTCGGGACGGACGGCCCAGATCACGACGGGGGCAGGGTGAGCTGGAGGCACAGGTGCTGTCCGCTGTCCGGTCTGCGCCGGGGCCGGTCACCGCGGGCTGGGTGCAGGAGCGCCTCGGCGGAGACCTTGCCTACACCACCGTCATGACCATCCTGACCCGTCTGTTCGCGAAGGAGGCGGTCTCACGCAAGCGTGAGGGGCGTGCGTTCGTGTGGACCCCGGCGGCCGACGAGGCGGGGCTCGCGGCACGGCGGATGCGTAAGGTCCTGGACGCCGAGCAGAACCGCGAGGCGGTCCTTGCCAGCTTCCTCACCGCGTTGCCCGCCAGCGACGGGCAGCTGCTGCGGGATCTGTTGCGCGCAGCCGAAGACGACGACCCGGAGGACTGACCCGCTGTGGGGCTCTTCGTTTTCCTGCCGCTGGTGCTCCCACTGACCGCCTGGCCGGTCGCCCGGCTCGCCGAACACCGCCTGCACCCTCGCGCGGCCACGCGTCTGCTCGCGTGGGTGGCCGGACTGATGGCCGTGTGCAGCACGCTGTGCCTGGGGCTCCTCGTGGTGGTCGGAACGGCGCAGCTTCCCGGAAATCCCCTGCCGGACGGCTGGTCCGACCCCGAAGTGCGCGAGGCCGTCCCGTACGACGAGATCGCCGGACGCGCCTCGATCCCCGCACTCCTGCTCGTCGCCGCAGCCTGCGGCGGGACGTTGTGGCGCCACTGCCGGGTGCGCCGCCGGGCATGGGCGGCGCTGGCGGGTCTGCCGAGTTCACCGGTGGCGGTCCTGCCCGATGACACCCCGTACGCGTACGCGCTGCCGGGCGGCGAGGCCGGCCGCGGGCGGATCGTCGTCACGACAGGCATGATGTCCTGTCTCGACTCGCGTGAGCGCCGTGCGCTCTTCGCACACGAGCGCACCCATCTGAGCGCGAGCCACCACCGGTACCTGCTCGTCGTGCAGTTGGCGGCTTGCGCCAACCCGTTCCTGCGCCCGCTGCGGACCGCGGTCTCCTACTCCGTCGAGCGGTGGGCGGACGAGGAGGCGGCGAGGGCGGTCGCCAGCCGCAAGGCCGTGGCGCGTGCGATCGGCAAAGCCGCACTGGTGTCCCCGGGCACGCACACGCCGACACTGGCGGCTTTGGCTGCGGCGGGACCCGTGCCGCGCCGGGTGGCCGCGCTGCTGGCGCCGGCCCCCGCCGCGCGGGCGTGGCCGCCGGCCTGGACGGTGGCCGGAATGGCGGCCTGGGCCGCCGCTGCCGGTACGGCACTGTCCGCGATGTCCTCGGCGAACGCGACGGTCACGCTCTTCCTCGTGCTGCACGCCGCCACCCCGCTGTAGAGGTGCCTCACATGCAACCCGCCTGTGTCCGACGGCTTCAAACCGTCAGACACGGGCGGGTGATGTTCCTTCGGGTCCGTCAGAGGTCGAACTCGTGCGGCGGCACGTCGAGTGCGTAGCAGGCTTCGCGCACGGCCTGCTGCTCGTCCTTGTCGAAGTCACCGTCCGCGCCGCCGATGACGATGCCGATCTGGATGACCGCCCGGGCCTCGGCGGGCTTCTTCTTCGCCTTGGCGATCTCCTGCAGGACGCTGACCTTGCCGAGCGCGAAGTCGGCGCTCAGCTTCTGGCAGTTGTCCTCGAAGCGGCGCTGCAGATCGGCGCCTTCGAAGTTCTGCAGCACCTCGTTGGTGGCGATGAGCTGCCCGACCTTCTGGCGCTCCGAAAGGTCGATGGTGCCGTCGGCGGCGGCGACCAGCGCGCACATCGCCATGCTCGCGTCCCTGAAGGCGCCGCTCTTGAGGTCGTTCTTCTTGGCCAGGAGCTGCGTCTGCATCTGTGCCGCGGACTCCTTGAAGCGGTCGAACAGGCCCATGAGAACTCCGTACGCGTCGAGGGGTGTCCGGGCCGTGGCCCGGCCCGGACGGAATTTCTACAACAATGTAGAAGCTAGCAGGATCAACCCCGCTTCTCACTCTTCTTCCTCGTCGTCACCCTCGAAGAAGTCCCCGACCTCGTCGACGACTTCGGCGGCCACCATGCCGCCGACGACGCCGACCGCGAGTCCGGCCGCACCGGCCGCGATGGCCGTCCCCATGCCCGGGCCGGAACCCTGTCCGCCGTGGTGGTGGTCGTCGTGCCCGTGGTGGGGCTGGTGGCCGACATGGTGGGCGTCGCCGTGTCCGTACGGCGCGTACGAACCGTGGGAGCTGTGCCGCTCGATCAGCTGACGCACCCAGGCGTCGACTTCCGCGTTCCAGTCACGCTGTTCCACCCCGGTGTGATCGACCCTGAAACTCGTTACCGCGTCATGCCCGGAGGAGAAGACCCCGCCGCGCTTGTCGGCCTCCAGGACGACCTCCATGCCACCGGGGTCGGCGAGGAAGGTCACCTCGATCTCGTTGACGGCGTGCGCGTACGCCGGGGGCGGGGTGAGCTCGATCTCCTGGTAGAAGGGCAGTTGTTGGCCCGTCCCTCCGATCCTGCCGTACTCGAGGTCGGCCGAGTGGAAGCCGAAGCCCAGCTGTCCCAAGGCTTCGAGGATCGCCTCCTGTACGGGCAGCGGGCGCACCGCCAGTGGGTCCAGATCACCCTTGTCCTTCGCGCCGGCCACCGACACCTCGGTCCGCACACCCAGGACGATGCCCAGCGGCTGGCCGTGCAGCTCGGTGACCGGCGCCTCCCACGGCAGTGTCACGCGGAACGGGAGACCGCGCGCCTCCTCCTCGGCGAGGCGGAACCCGCCCCCGACCGTGTACCGCTCGAAGACCAGGACGCCTTCGCTCTCCCCGTCTTCGTGCTCGGCCTCCACACGGGCGACCAGTTCCAGGGTGATGTGCTCGATGTCGAAGGCGGAGCTTCCGCCCTTGAGGTGCACCTGTCCACACAGCTCTCCGCCGGGCAGGGCGACATCGCTTTCGAGGACCGTGTCCACGGTGGGACCGCCTACGCCGAGCGAACCGAGCAGCCGTTTGAACACCATCGCGGCGTCCACTCCTTCACATGAGGGTATGTCAGGAACCCTTGTCTACAGGTCTGTAGAAGCATAGAAGCGATCGGGGCGGCGGGCCGGCGGAACGCCGGTGTGGCGCTCGGCGGTCCGCAACGCGTCGCGCCTGATTGCGGTCCCTTTACAGTAGGTGTAGAAGCAGCTGTCACCCCCTTCGGAGCCGGTGCGCCTGTGGCCACTGAGCTCACGTCACCCCGGACGGCGAGGGGGCTTGCCCTTTCCGGTCGTGCTGAGGTTCACCCCCTGATGTCTCACGCGATCCCCCACCAGAAGGAGCCACCACGTGTCCGCCAGACCGACGGACCCCGAGGCCCCGGGGCGAAGTACGCGCCCAGGCCGTAGCCATCCGCAGGGTTCCGGAGGTACCGCGTGCTGAGCGCCGCCCTCGGCCTGCTCGCCGTCCTCGTCCTGACCGCCGGCACCGGTTACTTCGTCGCTCAGGAGTTCGCGTACGTCGCCGCCGACCGCCTCGCCCTCGCGCGGGAAGCCGAGGCGGGCGACAGGCGAGCGGCTCGCGCGCTGAAGGTCCTGGAGCGCCTCTCCTTCATGCTGTCCGGGGCCCAGCTGGGCATCACCGTCACCGGCCTGGTCGTCGGTTTCCTCGCCGAACCGTCGGTGTCCGGCCTGCTCAACCCGCTGCTCGACGGGAGTGGACTCTCCGACGGGGCAGTCTCCGTGATCTCCGTCGGCGTCGGCTTCGTGGTGGCCACCGTGCTGCAGATGGTGGTCGGTGAGCTGGCGCCGAAGAACCTCGCCCTCGCCGTGCCCGAGCGTCTGGCGAAGTCGCTGGCCGCCTCGACCCTGGGTTATCTGAAGGTCGTCGGCCCGGTCGTGCGCGTCTTCGACTCGGTCGCCAACAAACTCCTGCGCAAGGTCGGCATCGAACCGGTCGAGGAGCTCCATCACGGCGCGACCCTCGAAGAGCTCGGCCACCTCATCGGCGAGTCCCACGAGGAGGGTCATCTGCCCCGGCACACGGCCGAACTCCTCGATCATGCCCTGGAGTTCTCCGAACGCACCCTGGACGAGGTGATGGTGCCGCGCGCGGACGTCACCTTCCTGCGCAAGGACGCCACGGCCACCGAGGCGGTCGAGCTGGTCGCCGGGCACGGCCACTCCAACTACCCGGTGATGCGCGACCACCCCGACGACGTGGCGGGAGTCCTCGGCGTACGGGAACTGATGCGCCTGCCCGCCGACCGTTTCGCGCACACGATGGTGGCCGAGGCGGCCCGCCGTCCGCTGCTCCTGCCCGACACCCTGCAACTGCCGGACGCGGTCACGCAGATGCGGGGACGCGACGACGAGTTCGCCGTGGTCCTGGACGAGCACGGCGGCATCGCCGGCATCGTCACCTACGAGGACATCGCCGAGGAACTCGTCGGTGATATCGCGGACGAGTCCGACACCGTGGTCGAGGTGGCCGTCTCGGACGGCGACGCCTGGCGGGTCGACGCGGGCCGCCGCCTCGACGAGATCGCCGATGCCACCGGCATCGGCCTGCCCGAAGAAGAGGACTACGACACGGTGGCCGGCCTGATCATCGACCGCCTCGGCCGCTTCCCGGCCATCGGCGACCACCTCACCGTGGCACTCGACGACGGCGCACAGGTCGCCATCGACGTACTGACCCTGGACCGGCACGTACCCGAGCACGTACGGCTGCGCCTCCTCGCGCCCGCCACCGAGGAGGACCCGGCATGAGTTTCCCTCTCGCCCTCTTCGTCACCCTGCTCCTCCTGGTCGGAAGCGGCTTCTTCGTCGCCTCCGAGTTCGCCCTGGTCGCGGCGAAACGCCATCGGATGGAACAGGCGGCGGCCGCCGGCCGGCGCGGCGCGAAAGCCGCACTCGCCGGTATGAGCGAGCTGTCCCTGATGCTGGCCGGCGCCCAACTCGGCATCACCCTGTGCACCCTGGGCCTCGGCGCGGTCTCCAAGCCCGCCATCTCCCACGAACTCGACCCGCTCCTGGAAGAGCTCGGCCTGCCCGCCGGTCTCAGCTACGGCATCGCCTTCGCTCTTGCCCTGATCGTGGTGGTGTTCCTGCACATGGTGGTCGGCGAAATGGCCCCCAAGTCCTGGGCCATCGCCCACCCCGAACGATCCGCGATGCTGCTCGCCCCGGCCTTCCGCGCGATCGTGAAGGTCGTACGCCCGCTCCTGTGGGTCCTCAACAAGGTCAGCAACGCGCTGGTACGGATGTGCCGGGTCACCCCGCGCGAGACACTCGCCTCCGTCCACAACCGCGAACAGCTCACCCACCTCGTCGAGGAGTCCGAGCGGCTCGGCCTGATCAGCAAGGACGATTCCGGCCTCATCACGCGCTCCCTCACAGCTCCCCAGGCACCCATCGCGGACCTCCTCGTCCCGGTCGCCGACATCATCTGGGCGCCCGCCGACGCCTCGGCCGAGGACATCCTGCGCATCGCGGCGGACAGTGATCGCACCAGGCTCCTGGTAAGGGACGGCGACGACGTCCTCGGCTCGGTCCATGCTCGCGACGTCCTGGTCTCACGCGCCCGCGGCCGGTCCGCGACCGCTCGCGAAATGGCCAGCCCTGTCGCGGAGCTGAGCACCGGCGACAGCGTCGCGCAGGCGGTGGAGGAGCTGCGCCGCCACCGCGCGACCCTGGCCGCGGCACGCGACGACACGGGCCGCCTCGCCGGACTGGTCAGCCTCGACGACCTGCTGGCCCGGCTGCTGCACCCGCAGGCGACCTGACCGGGACGACCTGGACGCGGACCGGCGTCAAGCTGGCGTGGACTTGGGCGAGTATCAGCGCGGTGTCCAGCACGTCCGGTGGCTGTTCCAGGGTGCTGACTCCGGTTGCCAGTCGCCCGCCCAGGCTGTCGAAGTGCGTCCCGGAGCTGGTCGGGGTCAGCGTTGATGCGGGCGGTTGCACGCCACGAGATGATCGCCCGGTGGACGGCCTCCTGTTTCATCAGGGCCAGGAACAGCCGGGAAGCGGTGGTCAGATTCTCCTCGCCGCGCTCCGCCTGTATGGCCGTGGTCAGCACCATGTCGGGTGCGTCCCGGTGCGTGACACGCAGGCGCCCCAGGGCGGCAGCCCTGGCGGCGACGGCCTTCGGGTTCCGCGACAGATCGGTGAACGAGACGGATTCCGATTCGGATGCCGAGTACACAGTGCCCATACTCAGACCACACTCTGACTGTGCTCTGATTTCTAGTGGGGTCAGCCGAGGGAATGGGTGCGTGAACACCGAGTGGGCTGGACCGGCCCGGGGTCGACGTCATCGAGCGGACGGAGTGCAGGCACCCCGGGCGGCGACGTCGAACCGGATCCGCCCGGGGAGCGACCCCAGGCATACAAGGTCGCTTTACCCTGGGAACATCCGCCTCGCCCGGGCGGGAAGGAAGGAGCCCGCATGAGCACCGCACCGCGCCTCCCCGACGCCGACGCACCCCGTGATCCACATCCGCTGCGCACGATCCGCGAGATCCGGTCCGCTCTGCCGGAGGACCAGAAGCCGCACTTCGACGCCGAACTGGCTGACACCGATATCGATGAATTGCCCGATGTCCTGCATCGCTGGGCCACCCTGGGGACCGACGGCTTCGTGGACTACCTGCTGACCACGCCCCTCGCCGGTCTGGAGTTCGGCGCCCGCTCCTACGATGACGTGGCGGACGACGAGTGATTCACCTACTCGATACCAATGTCGGGCGGATCGCGCATGTCGGCGAGAACGAGTCACTCGCCTACCTCGAGATCCACACGACCCTCAAGAAGTCAGGCCGCTCGATCGACCCGCCCGATGCCTTGATCGCCGCATGCGCCCTCGCCAACGACTGGACACTGGTCACCCGCAACACCCAACACATGGAACGCACCGGCGCCCGTCTGCTCAACCCCTGGGAGTACGCGGGCTGAGCCGAACCGGACGCCACCTCCAGTGCACGGCGCCACCGGCCCTGCCCCTCCCCGCCGAGCGGCCAGACTGTTCAAAAGTGCTGCTGGGCGCAGTACCCAGGGCATCGGGCCCGAATGGGTGCATGAACATGGAGTCGGCTGGGTGACCGCCGCGCCCGAGCTGGTCACAGCGGTCCGCACCGCCAAGCAGTACCTGACGTTCGTCTCGGCGGGCCCGTTCCAGTACGCGGTCGCCGAGGCACTGCGCCTGCCGGACACGTACTTCGACGGCCTCCGCGCCGACCTGCGACGCAAGCGCGACCTCCTCGCCGACGGCCTGCGCTCGGCCGGGTTCGAGGTCTACCAGCCCCAGGGCACCTACTTCATCACCACCGACATCACCCCGCTGGGCGAGAAGGACGGCCTGACCTTCTGCCGCGCGCTCCCGGAACGGTGCGGCGTGGTCGCCGTACCCAACACGGTCTTCTACGACGACCCGGACGCGGGCCGCACTCACGTCCGCTTCGCCTTCTGCAAGCGCCGGGATGTCCTCGAGGAAGCGGTCAGCCGCCTGCGACGCTTGGCGTCCTGAATGCACGCCCCCTTTGGCTCTGAGGGTGTCAGAGGCGGCGTTGAAAGGCGCAGTCGTCGCAGCGAGCTGTGTGCCGCCCCTGCGAGGGACGCGGGGCACGATCTCTGGCTGCGGCTGCCTTGCCCCTCCCCTGCATGGCGATTACAGCGGAGCGTGCACAGGCTGAATGTCCGGCCAAAGCATCGCGGTGGAACCCCACGTGAGGCCGCCTCCAAATGCTGTGAGGACCACGCGACCGCCTTCCGCGATGCGCTGCTGGTCCGCAGCCCAGGCCAGCGCGAGCGGGATGGAGGCTGCAGCGGTGTTCCCGAGATCGTGAATGTTGGTGATCACTCGCTCCTCGGGGAGGCGGAGGCGCTGGGCGACGGACTGAAGGATGCGGATGTTGGCCTGGTGCCCGACGAAGGCGTCGATGGTTTCGGGCTCCCATTCCGCCGCCTTGGCAACCCGAAGAGCTGAGTCGGTCATCGCTGTGACAGCACGGACGTAGACGTCACGCCCCCGCATCTGCAGGAACTGCTCTCCTGGTGGGATGGTGATGAGGTCTTGGCCGCCACCGTCGCTGCCGAGGTCGTGCTGGAGTATGGCGCCGGGGGCAGAGTGGTCGCCGGCCTCCAGCAGTGCAGCCCCTGCTCCGTCACCGAAGATGATGGCGGTGCTGCGATCACTTGGGTCGACGATCGTGGAGTAGCGCTCCGCACCGATCACCAGCGCGCTTCGGCATGTGCCTGCGGTAATCATGGACGAGGCCACCGACAGCGCGTACGCGAAGCCGGAGCACACTGCGGCAAGATCGAATGCCGCGGCATTGGTGAGGCCCATGGTCGTCGCGACTTGAGGCGCCGTGGCAGGGCACGTTCTGTCGGGTGTGGTAGTGGCTACGATCACAAGATCACAGTCGGCGCGGCCTGCGGATTCCAGGGCGGCACGTCCCGCCGCGGCAGCCAGCTCTGCTGTTGAAGTGTCAGCTGTGGCGATTCTGCGCCGCTCGATGCCAGTGCGTTCGAGGATCCATTCGTGCGATGTGTCGAGGTGCTCTGCGAGATCTTCATTCGTGACGACGCGTGATGGAAGGCAGGTGCCCAGGCCGACCATGACAGCACGGTTACCGGAGAGGTCGGGGTAGTTCATCAGAGTCCTTGGAGGTCGGCACTGACAGGTACGAGACGCGTCCCCGTGCGTCTGGCCAGCCGGGGTTACCGGGCCGCGGCAGGGCTTGATCGGCCCCCTCTCGCGCGTAGATCTGCGTGAGGATCTCGGGAATGGTCATGAAGACGAAGTCGGTGGTGATCAGTGGGCTGGGGAGGGGCGCGGTTGCGTTGGTGCCCATGGATCGATTGCCAAACGTCGCAAGTGGTCGCAGTGGCCGTGTGCCAGCATTGTGGGGGACGCAAAGTCGGCACACGGGATCACTACAGAGGTGGGGAGCGTGGTCACACGCCCAGCACGAGTACGCAGTTGGCGCCGCCAAAGCCCAGGGAGTTGCTTACGGCAACCTCAGGGTTCAAGGTCTCTTCCTTGTCGACGATCAGGTTGAGTCCGTTCAGCTGCGGATCCACTGCCGGGGTGTGCGCGGTCGGCGGGACCACTCCGGTGGCGAGGGTGCGGAGTGTGAGAACAGCTTCGATCGCCCCAGCTGCTCCCAGCGAATGTCCCAGTACGCCCTTGTTCGAGGTGACGGACGGTTGGTGGGGAAACATTCTCCGAATCAACTGTCCCTCGATGCGGTCGTTGTACGGAGTGGACGTTCCGTGAGCGTTGATGTGATCCACATTGGCAGGCACGAGGCGCGCGTCCTTGAGTGCCTCGAGCACGGCCGCCTCGGCGCCGGCACCGTCCGGGTGCGGTTGCACCGCGTGGTGGGCGTCGGTGGTGCATGCGTAGCCGAGGATGGAGCCCAGACTGGCCGCTCCGCGCTCGTCAGCTTCTTCCTTCCGCTCCATCACGACGGCTGCGGCTCCCTCGGAGAGCACGAAGCCCGATCGGTCTGCCGCGAAAGGGCGTGAGGCATCTACGGCGTGGCTGTCCGTCAGGGCCCCCATGGAGGCGAATCCCGCGGCAACCACGGGCACGACACCCGCGTCGGTTCCACAGGCGATGGCCACGTCGCACGTACCTGCACGTAGCAGGTCGCGGGCGACGCCGATTGCCACAGCTCCCGACGCGCAGGCCGCGACCACGGTGTGGCTGGGGCCCAGGATGTGGTGTCGGATCGCGATGGTTCCCGCAGCCATGTTGATGAGCGATCGCGGATGGAGATAGGGCGATACCGCATCGGGGCCGCGCTCCGACAAGCGGGTCTGCGCCGTGCTCATCGTCGTGGCGCCGCCCAGTCCGCATCCGACGACGACGCCGACACGGCGACCGTCCCAGGCTTGGGTGTCATGCCCCGACTCGGCTATCGCATGGTCGACGGCGACCAGTGCATAGCGCACGAAGGGGTCGAGGTTCGCGGTTCCCTTGCCCGGCAAAACGTCGTAGCCGAAGGCCGGCACCGACAGGTAGTGGCGCTCCGGTATGTCAGCAGACCTGGTCTTGGACGCAGTGAGGGACCGGCCTTCTCGGATGGCCTTCCAGGTTTCGTCGACGCCAGCACCGGCTGGGGTGACCATGCCGGTGCCAGTGACGACGACTTCGTCGAGCGCGGTCATGCCGGGTGCTTTTCACCCTGGACGGCGACGAGGTCGGTCAGACCAGAGACGGTCAAGCTTCCCATGCTGGCCTCTTCATCGCTGAGGTCCACGCCCGTCTCTTCCTTGACTCGCACGATGAGTTCCGCTACGGCCAGGGAGTCCAGATCGAGAGCGGCCAGGGTGGCGTCGTTGGCCACCTGGTCCGGGTCGGCCTCGAGGTCGTCGACAAGGATGCTGCTCAGGGTTGCGTGCAGGCTTTCGCTCATGCCAAAGGGTCCTTCCTGTGAGGGGTTATGGGGCTGCTGATGCCAGCCACGTGCTGCGCGATCGGCGGGGCTCACGCCGCGATCGGCTGAGCGTCGTCCGTAACACCCGTTGCGACGACGGGCTGGTGTATGCGCCCTTCAAGGAATTCACCGTTGAGGGGGCGCAGGTCCGTGACAGCGAAGGAGCGTCGCAGCCACCGGTCGGCACCGTCGTACTGCGGGGTGAATCCGGTGCGGCCGTGCACGGCCTGCCTGTTGTCCACGATGATGAGGTCGCCGGCCTGCAGAACCAGCCCCTTGAGCGACTGCATCATGGCCTGCTCAAGCCGGTCCAGCGCCCCCTGCGCACGAGGCGTCGTTGCCACCGTGCCGTGGAAGTCCACGCGCAGCTCCGGCGATTCCTCAGAGCCGGTGAGCACCGGGCCGGGGTCGGTCAGGACCTCGATCGAGCCGTCGTGGACGAACGAGGTGCTGAAGCGGGTCCGGAATTCCGGCTCCCGCAGGGTCGCGATCGTTTCTGCATCCAGGAGCGGCAGAGCGTCTCGGATTCCGCAGGTGACGGTGGCCGCGACGCCTTCGTGGTCTCCGCGGAGGCACGTCAGGCTCAGGAAATGCGGCGGGTTGGGGTGGAAGCCGTCTTCAGTGTGCAGCTCCAGCAGGACGGATCCGCTGTTCTCCTGCCGGTTCTCGGCGCCCTTCTTCGGGCACACGTCCTGAACCAGGTGGCCGCTCTTCTCATCGCTGTAGGAGAAGGAACGGCCCAGCACCGACATCACCATAAGTTGTGTGAGCGTAGCCACGGGGACGTCTGACCAGACCGGCTCGTCCTCCACCCGATCGGGTGTGGCCGGCAGGGATCCCACGGGAAGCCCACGCAGCAAAAGGGATCCGCTGGAGTTGCCGCTGTCGCGGAAGGAAATCAGCTCCTTGCGGACAGGGGTGGGAAGAGCCGCCGCGGCCAACTCCACGGCGCGCAGCAGATCGGTGTCGTGCAGCGAGCGTCTGGTGTACTCGGCAGCGAGGTGCAAGGCTGCCTGCTCAAGGTGCTCGGACTCCTCGGGGTTGAGCAGGATGCCCGCCGAACGTATGTCTGCGTAGCGGAAATCCTCCGTCATGCCTCTTTGCCTTTCAGTCTCTGCAAGCTGCCGCGGGTGAGCCTGCGGTAGGTGCGGTAGATCGGCGCGGGAGCGAAGCCGTTCCAGGCTTGCTCGGCAGGCAGGTAGGTCAGGAACCGGGCCCGCTCCACCTGACGGCTCAAGTCGTCGATCAGCCGGCGGACGCGCGGCATCGCAACGTGGTGGACGTCCACGGCTACCGTGCTGGGGAGCTTGCCGCCGTCCACAAGAACGTTCACCATATGGACGGCCAGGGCGCCGAACTGCGTGGCGGCTTCGGCCAGCTGAGGGACGCTGTAGTCGGGTGTGCTCAGACCGCGCCGCAGCTCGCGGTACATCTCCGCTGAGATGTACGACCGCGGTGCGATCCGGAAAATGACCTCCCACGTGCTCAGGTGCTTCTCGTCGCCTGGCACGAGTTGCCTGTTGAAGATGTGGCGGATCACCCGGTAGTCGAAGACCTGCGCGGCGAGCATGCCGGCCATGTCCCAGGCGGTTACCAAGGGCTTCCTCTGGCGGCACGCCTCCCCGTGCAGTGCGACCTTCGCTGCCAGACCGGATGCTGTGGTGACGTCGACGCCGTCGACGATGACATCGGCCTGCGCCACGAGCGTCTTCGCGTTCGCCGTGGTCACACCCTCGGCCTCGACCTCGACTTCGATGTGCGGGTTGATGGAGCGCAGTGCGCCGGCTGCGACTTCCGCCTTGTTGCGGCCCAGGTCGTCGACGGTGGCGTTCTGCCGGTTCAGGTTGTTGAGTTCGTACGTACCGACGTCGGCCAGTACGAAGTGCTGGTAGCCCATGCGTCCCAGCGGCCGGATGGTGGCTCCGCCGATGGATCCGCAGCCGGCTACAAGTAGACGGGCGTTTCGGATCTTGTCCTGGAGGTGCGCGGAGATCAGGCCGCAGTTGCGCTGAGTCAGGTTCCTGTAGAACGCATCAGGGTCCAGTTCCCGGGCCTGCTCGGGGGTACCGATATCCATGACAGTCATGTCGTGGTCTCCCTGAGCGACGTAAGCGATGCTCGGATCGAGCCAGCGTCATCCGAGGCCAGCACGTTCGACAGATACTCAAGAGTGGGGTGCAGCTCGCCGCTGTCCGTGAGGATGAACGGATACGAACGCTCGCGTTGGTTCCACATGGGCGCAAACAGATCGTCCGGGTCGGGCGCCAGGGCAGGAACGTCGAGGGTTCGTGTGTGGAACCCCAGCAGCTGCAGCTGGTGGACCGCGCCGTTCTTCTTTCCGTCGCCGACGATCGCTCCGCCAGGATGCTCGAGTATCTGAAGGCATGCGTGGGCCCAGCCCAGGTAGACCCACCACGGCACCGACGCTGCCGCTTGTGACCGGGACATGGCCCAGTCCCGCACCAGCCGCTTACCTTCGCCTACCGCTGCAGCCGGTGTCTTTGGCCCCAGGTAGTCGGCCAGGCGAAGGCCGTAGTCCCGTTCCACCACGAACGGACGGTGGTCGACGGCGCTGAGGAGGGTTCCGTCAGCGTCTCGTGTCACGGCCAGGGTTCCGTAGCCGCGAAGCCGACCAGACTCCCGCTCCACGACAAGGGTGTGGAAGTCATGAAGGGCCTGCTGGTCGTAGGGTTCGTGGTTCAGCCCCCTGGCTGCCACCGCTGCGGCGTCGGCCCATCCCCGGTGGAGGTACTGCAGAAGGCGGAACCGGTAGACGGCCTGCAGCAGTTCCTCCGGCAGCTGTGCTCCCCGCAATGTGAGGGTAAGCAGCCCTTGTGGGCTGACAGCGTGGAAGATCGGGTCTCCAGAGACCTTGGCTTCCAAGTTGGGCAGCCGGATCTCTGGATCACGCTGATCGGCAAAAGAGCTGTCCTGATCGGTCGCTGGAACCGTCATCGGATACCCGGGACGTCGAACAGCTCGTCGGTAATGACCAGGGCCAGGGCTTCGGGGGTGCCCTCGTAGATCCGGGGGCCGTAGGCGTCGCGCAGCACCCTGTCCATGCCATCGCCTCGCTGGAACGCCTGGGCGCCGATCAGTGCCATGGCGGCATCGGCATTGTCGATGGCGGCACGGTCCGCGACCATCTTGGCGACCGCCGGTTCATAGGCCGGGGTGGGAAGGATCGTGTCGGCCTTGGCGGCTGCGTCCAGGTACAGCGCCCGGGAGGCAGAAACGCGCGCGGTCATGTCGGCGAGCTTGCGTGCACTCATCTGGTGCTCGTAGAGCAGTCGGCCACCCTGCTTGCGCTCCCCACACCAGGCGACCGCCCGGTCAAGGGCGTGCCGGGCGATACCGGTGGCGACCGCAGCGCAGGTAACGCGTGTCAGGTTGCCGATAGCGACGTTGAGATCCCAGCCGCCGTGTTCGTCGCCGATCACGTTCTCCACAGGGACGCGGGCGTCGTTGAAGATCAGCTCACCTGCGGGTGCGGTGCGGTATCCGACCTTGTCGTGGATCTCCCCGCGGGTCACACCGTCCTGCTCGAGCTCGGTGACGAAGCAGGTCATGCCGGTAGAGCCGACCGATCCTTCGAGATTGGCCATGACGGTGGCGTAGGTGGCGACGGGGGCGTTGGTGATGTACCGCTTGGTGCCGTTGAGCAGGTACTCGCTGCCCGATCGGCGTGCACTCGTCATGTTCTGCGCACACGGGGCCTGCTGAGGAAGTACCAGGTCGGTGCCGTTGCGCTCCTCGGCTACGGCGTTGCATCCGAGGACGACTTCCTCTCCCAGGAAGGGGGTGAGGTAGCGGGCCTGCAGGTCGGGGTTTCCGCAGACCAACAGAGGGGTCTGGAAGAGTCCGGTGGCACCGAATATCAGTGCCATGCCGGGGTCTGCAGCGGCAAGCTCTTCCAGGACGAGGGCAAGTCCGAGCTGGCTGAGACCGAGGCCCCCCATCTCCCGCGGCAAGGGCATACGGGTGAGGCCGAGGGCCGCGCCCTTCATGACAGTTGCCCAGTCCACAGTGCCCTTCTCGATGCCGTCGCGCTGGGCGGCGCCGGGCGCGATCTCATCCCTGGCGAAGGCGACAACCTTGCGCAGCGCTTCAGCTTCGTGGCTCGCGAGCAACGGGTGGTCGGCAGGTGAGTGCTTGTAGGTCATGAATCTTCCTCGTCAGTGCTCGAGCTCGAAGGTGGCCAGGGCCTGCCCGAAGGCGAGGGTCTGCATGACGGGGCCGTGGCAGGAGAAGCGTCGGCCGGTGAGGGAACGCAGGAAGCTGCGGCGTCCCTGAGCGATGTCCAGCAGTTCTGGCCAGGCCATGCGAAGTACATGGGTGGGCTGTTGGTCCGTTTCCTCGCCCTGGGGGTCGAGTACGAACTCGACACTCGGTTCGGAGAGGACGAAGCGGACGGTCGCGCCGGCGTCGCTCCAGGCGGGTGCGACGCGGGCTGCTGCAGATAGAGCAGTTTTCACCTGTGTCGACGAAGTCGCCATGCCGATCCCTTCGATAGATGTTGTGAGCGAGATCGGTTTTATCTGACGAGACTTGTGAACTTCATCGTGACGAAGTTACGTTAGAATCAGCTGATTACCTCGAGGTAACCGACTACCGGGGGAAGTTGATGGATAGTCAGACCTGCCCTGCCCGCCTGATATTGAGCCGCGTCGGCGAGAGGTGGACGATGGCAGCGTGTCGACATATCGCGCTCGGCGTGGTCAAGTTCACAGACTTGAAGGCTTCACTGCCAGGCGTTTCGGCGAAGGTCCTCTCCGAGACACTGGTGCGACTCGAGCGCGACGGCCTCATCACCCGCATGATCGTCAGCGGTCGACCCCCGAGCGTGACCTATTCCCTAACCCCGCTGGGCAAGAGCCTGTTGGAGGCTGTGGGAACCATCGTCGACTGGTCGGCGGAGCATGCGGCGCTGATCGAGGATGCGCGGCGCGCCTACGACGAGCGACGTTTGGAAACCGACCCGGCCCGCCGCTCGATACTTACTGTGGCGCACTGACCGGCTTGTGCCACGGAAGACACATCGGGAGTGGATTTAGAGATTGTTTACTTTTATTGCGACCCCCTTACCCGTTTTTGAGGGAGATTTAACTTTTGATGCGCGCGTCGGGGCTTGGCGGAATCTTCTGCCAGGCCCCGACGCTTCCATTCTGATGAATGTCGAGGATTCAGTTCGGGTGCTGTCGGCTGGATGTGTACCGCGGAGGCAGTCCACCTCTTATGGGGAGGGCGACATCGCACGGAACATCGCGCAGCACTGAGGTGAGTTGCTGTGCAACCTGTCCCGCCGCCGCCAGCGCCTGGCGGTCTTCGGCGGTGAGGGTCTTCATCTGACTGAGCGTCATTTCTTCTTCTCCGTGGTGGAACCTCTAGCGGCCGGGGCGCTGCACGTGGTGCTCGGTAAGGCGTTGGTAGGCGCTTGCCAGGCTGATGACGCGCTCTTCGCCCCAGTAAGGGCCCACGATCGACATGGACAGGGGGAGGCCGTCCTGAGTGAACCCGATCGGCACCACTGCTACAGGGTGGCCGGTGACGCTCCAGGCTGTGGTGTGCATGGATCCCAAGTAGGTTGAGGGATCCAGCGGATGCATCTTGTCGAGCGCCGGGGCGCCGAGATGGCACGTGGGGGTCACCAGGAGGTCGACATGGTCGAAGACAGCTTCGACCTGGCGGGAGAGGGCGTCGCGAACGCGCTGGGCTCGCAGATAGTCCCGCGCGGAGATGGACTCGCCGGCAGAGAACACCCAGCGTGCACCGCGACCGTAGTGCTCCCATTGCTGCACCAGGGTGTCGTGGTGGATCTCATGGGCCTCCGTGAGCATAAGCACGTTGCCCACCACGTTGAGCAGCGGGTAGCCGGGAACTTGCACGGCAGACTGCTGCATTCCCAAGGTGCTGAGGTCCTTCAGCGCCTGAGCAAAGACGGCCGGCTGGGCGGGGTCGATGCCGGCGTCGGCGTAGTCGACCAGAGCGTCGGTGCCGATACGGAGCCCAGCCACGTCTGCATCCAGCGCCGCGACGTAGTCATCGACTGGTGCCTGTGCCGCGTAGGGATCCGTTGCATCCGGGCCCGCCATGACTTGGAGCAGGCGGACGCACAGGTCGATGGATCCGGCGATCGGCCCGACGGAGTCCAGGGAGGAGGCCAGCGGGTAAGTTCCGGTGGTCGGTACGCGTCCGCGGGTGGCCTTGAGCCCGGTCGTTCCGGTGTAGGCGGCGGGGATGCGCAGGCTTCCGGTGGTGTCCGTGGCGATCGCGGCGTCGAAGCAGCCGGCTATGACGCCGCTGCCGGAGCCTGAACTCGATCCGCCGGCCCACCTGTCCAGGGACCACGGGTTGCGGCTGATGGGTCCTGGGCCGGAGCCGTCTTGGACTCCGAGCGCGTACTCCATCGTGGCTGTCTTGCCGACCACCACGGCTCCCGCCTGCTTGAGGCGGGAAACCACCGTGGCTTCGGGCTGCTGGTGCGGCCACGGGGAAAGCGCCACGTCACTCTGCGCGGTGGTGGGAGCGGAGGATTCAAAGATGATGTCCTTCACGCCCAGGGTCACTCCGGTGAGAGGGCCGGTCTTGGGCTCCTCGCGGTGAGCACGAAGAGCTTGCTCGTGCAGGGGGGTGGTGAAGATGCCAAACTTCTCGTCTGCCTGGTTGGTTGCGTGCTGTGAGCGCGCGATGGCTTCTTCGACAGGGTCGAGCATGGGGGCGGTGTCGGTAGCAGAGGTCACGAGGGCTGCCTCTCAAGAGCTTGTGGCAGGCTGGGGGGTCCGGGTCAGGTGGCGCAGTCGCAGCGCGACGAGGAAGGCAAGTGCTGCACAGATCGTGAGGGCCAGGAAGCCGTGCCCGATGCCGGTGGAGGTCGCGTCCGCGGCAGATGCTCCCGCGCTGAGCTGGTTGTGGGTCGTGGTGGCCAGGATCGTGCCGACAGCGGCGATCCCCAGTGCCGCGCCCGTCTGGTTGAAGGTGTTCAGGAGCCCCGACCCAACGCCCGACTCCTGCAGGCGGACGTGGGACGAGCCGATCCCGTAGAGCGGCACGAAGCAGCTGGGCAGACCAGCGCCGATGACGGCCAGGGCAAGGACGGTCGCGGTGATGCTGGACGGCGCTGTGGCGAGCAGGCCGGCCCCGAGCAGTTGAGCGATGGTGCCCGCGATGTAGAGACCGGCCAGGCCGAGTGCACCCACCAGCTTGGGCACGACCAGGGCAACAAGCAGCGAGGCCAGCCCCATCGGGAGCAGGGCAAGGCCGGCCGTAAGGGCGCTCAGGTCATGGACTTGCTGGAAGTAGATGCTGGCCAGGTACGAGCTGCTGATCATCACAGCGGCTGCGAGCAGGAGTCCGATGCTGGACAGCCAGTACGTGGGCATGCGCAGCAAGCGCAGGGGCAGCAGGGGGTCGTCCTCGGACAGTTCCAGCTTGGTCAGCACAGCGAGCAGGACGACGGCCGCAACGATGCTGATCCATGCAGCACCCGTGGACACGCCGTCCTGGAGACGGACCAGCCCGTACGACAGACTGGCCAGACCTGCGGTGGCCAGGGCTGCGGTGGGCACGCGCAGAGGGCGTGCGTGCGTCGCGGACAGGGCCGGCAGGCTGCGCAGGGCACCGATGAACGCGGCCGCTCCGATCGGAATGTTGATCAGGAATGCCCAGCGCCAGTCGATGGCCGTCACCATGAGACCGCCCAGTACGACACCGATCGTCGCGCCCAGGACACCCAGACCGCTCCAGGCAGTCAGTGCAATCTTGCGCTGCTGCGGGAGCTGGTACACCGCCAACACGATCGACAGCGCGGCTGCCGACAGCAGCGCTGCACCCAGTCCCTGCAACACGCGTCCTGTCACCAGAAGTTCCTGGTTGCCGGCCAGGCCACACAGCACTGACGCGATGGTGAAGATCGTCAGCCCAGAGAGGAACGAGCGCCTCCTGCCCATGACGTCGGCGACGCGTCCACCAAACAGCAGCAGGCTGCCGTACATCAGCACATAGGCGCTGATCGTCCACTGCAGCGCCGAGGGGCTGGCGGGCAGCCGTGCCCCGATGGTGGGCAGCGCCACATTCACGACCGTCGAGTCCAGCATGACCATGAGCTGGGCCACGCCTACAACGGCCATCGGCGTCCAGGGGGCGGGCGCCCGAGTCTGTTCCGTCTCGTTCTCCGAGACCGTTTCAGTCATCAGTTCCTCCTTCGACAGAGGAAACTACATTCATGCGAATGAATAGACAACCGGGGGGTGCGCTCCTAGACTCAAGGGCGTGGAGAACTCCCTAAGCGGTCAGTGGCTGTCGTGGTTGCGCATCAGCGCGCGCATAAACCAAGCGCTCGAACGCGTCCTCTCCGACAAGTACGGGCTCTGCGTCAGCGCCTACGAGGTCATGGACGTGATGTGGCACGAACACGGATGGATCCGCTCGGGTGAGCTGAGCTCCCGCTCGTCGCGCAGCCAGCCGCAGGTCTCACGACTTCTGACGCAGATGGTCAACGCCGGGTACGTGGAACGTAAACCCTCCCCCGGCGATGGCCGCGGCTCCCAGGTCCAGCTCACAGCCTCCGGACGCGACCTGTTCCGCGAGGCCGGCGCCACAGTGGAGCAGATCCTGCGCGAGCTGACCGACGAGGACACCGAGGCACGCACGATCCTGGCCTCGCACCGCCTTGAACACGGCTGACAAGCCCCGTTACCGGGGTCAGGTCCTACCTGAAGCTTCCCCGTGATCTTGGACACTCGATCTTCATGCTGCGAGGTCGTGTTGGTGCCGCTGTCGGGCCTCGGCTGGGGTGAGGTAGCCGAAGACGCTGTGCTTGCGCAGTCGGCAGCGGTTGCAGAACGTCTCGATGAAGCCGAAGACCTCAGCTCGGGCGGTGGCCCGGTCGGGCCAGACGCGGGTGCCGATCTCTTCTTCGAGCAGGGCCCAGAAGCTCTCCGCAGCGGCATTGTCGAAGCAAGATCCGGTGCGCCCGCAGCTTTGCCGGAGGCCCAACTCGCTTATGCGGTGGCGGAAGCGGCTGCTGTGTATTCGCTGCCGCGGTCCGAATGCGCGATGCAGCCGAGCTGGAGACGACCGCGTCCGGCCGCCATCGTCAGCGCGTCGATGACGAGCCCGCGGCGTTCCGCGATCTCCCGGCAGATGCGCTCCTGGCGGTCGCCACCGGTCTGGTCGTCATCGTCGGCCTGGGATATGCGGCAGTAGATCGCCGCCGGCTCACCGGCGACGCTGGTGCTGGAGTTGCCCCTGGTGGGCTTGTTGCGCGACACGCGAATGAGCGTACGAACAAGGAGTCGGCTGGGTGACGGCCGCGCCCGAGCTGGTCACGGCGGTCCGCACCGCCAAGCAGTACCTGACGTTCGTCTCGGCGGGCCCGTTCCAGTACGCGGTCGCCGAGGCACTGCGCCTGCCGGAGAGCTACTTCACAGACGCCCGCGACACCCTGCGCGCCAAACGCGACATGCTCGCCGACGGCCTCACGGCAGCGGGCTTCGAGGTCTTCCGCCCTCAGGGCACCTACTTCATCACCACCGACATCACCGCACTCGGCGAAAAGGACGGCCTGACCTTCTGCCGCGCACTCCCCGAGCGGTGCGGCGTAGTCGCCGTACCCAACGCCGTCTTCTATGACGACCCCGAGGCGGGCCGCACCCAGGTCCGCTTCGCCTTCTGCAAGCGCGAGGACGTCCTGCGCGAGGCGGCGGCCCGCCTGCGGGGGCGGTGAGCGACGCCGCTGCTCAGTGTGTCAGCGAGGCGGCCAGCTGCAGTCTGGTCTTCAGCTGCTCTTTGGCCAGCGCCAGTACTTCCGCGTGCTTCTCTATCAGCTGCCGCTGATAGGCCGTCGTCACCGCGTAGTGCGTGCCGACCAGGTTGACCTGCTGTTTGCACCGTACGTCGGCCTTGGCCGCCGTGATCGCCCTGGGGCTGGAGAGTTCTGACCCGGCTATGCCCAGTTCCTTGGCCGCCTTCATGGGATCGGCGACCGTGTAACCCGCCTTCGCCATACATGCCGACCAGCGCTTGTTGACCGCGCGGACCCGAGAGTCTTCCCGCGTCTTCGACTCGGCCTCGCTCTTGAGGTTGAAGACGAAGAGGATGTCGACCTCGTTCGCCTTGCGCGCGTAGAGCTTGAGGAAGGACTCGCGGACACAGCCGCCCACCGGCACTCGCTCGCCGTTGAACGTCCGCTCGCTTCCCCCGCCCTTCTCCGCCTCCTCCTGGGTAGGGGGCAGGTCGGCCGGCTTCAGGTCCTTCTCGCCGCCGAGGGCCAGTTCCTCCGCCTGGCTCTGCGGCTTGGCCGGGGGCGCTTGCGCCGGAGCCTTCGCCACTGCGGGGTTCAGATAGCCGTACTGCGCGGCGACGTCAGGGTCCACCAGACCGAAAACACGCGCGTTCGCCCCACTCGTGGGCACGGGAGGCTGCTCGGGCGCCCGGTAGTCGAAGCCGAGCCGTGCCATGCACCGGCTGGTGAGGATGTTCTGGGCCTGAGTGAGCGTGTTCTGCTGCTCAGGCGTGGCCTCGTAGGCTTCCAGAGGGAAGCTCACGCCGGTGGTCTTGACCATGGTCGGCGTCGAGTCGATCTGCGGTTCGGCGCTCGCGTCGGCGCCGTCCTGGTCCGTGGCGGAGCAACCCGCCAGGGTCAGGACAGCGGCGACAGCGCATACGTGGCGTCGGTTCACTAGAAGATGACGAAGGAACTCGACGAGATCTTGTTCTTGAAGGTGGAGGACGCGTCACCGCTGTAGCCGGCCGGCAGTGATCCCCGAGTACCCTCTTGGTAGTGATCGGTCCAGTTGTAGTAGAGACCGAACTCGCCGGACTCAAGCTTGCCGTCAGCTGCCGCCGCTGCCGACCCCGCAGCGCCCAGGACGAAGCCGCCCAGCGCGATCGCCGTCACCGCGAGCGCCGAGGCGCGTCTCCCCGTTCGGCTGCCCTTCATGTCCCACCCCTTCGTTTGCATTCCGTAAAGATCTTGAGGTGGCGTACCTCATCATGTGGAAAACCCAAGGTCAACTGCCCCTGAGGACAGTTGACGTATCCGCCCCGGCGGCCCTACCGTCAGCCGCTCCAGCTGGCAGGCGCACACCCGACCTCTCTGCGGCGGGATCGGCCGGAGGGGGCGGAGCTTCGCGTCGCGTCTGGCTCGCCCCCCTCACGCACTTCGGAGTCTCCATGCCTGTTCGTCCTGCCGCGCCCGGATTCGCGGCGGTGGCGCTGCTCGCTTCCGTGCTCGTCACCGGCTGTTCCGGTGGCGGTTCCTCCGAGGCGAAGGAGGGGAAGTCCCCTCCCCCGAGTGCCGAGGACCAGGCCTTTTACAAGTGCATGGAGAAGAACGGCATCATCCTGGAGGAGCGCGACGACGTGCTCCGCGTGGACAAGGACAAGAACGACGCTGCCTCGCAGGCCGCCGCACAGGCGAAGTGCACGCACCTGAGCGCCGATCGCGATGCCGCTTCGGTCGCTCCGGCTCCCGAGGCCTTCGTGGCCGAGATGAAGAAGTTCAGTGCCTGTATACGCGAGAACGGCTTCCCCGACTATCCGGATCCTGATCCGAAAACAGCCGAGGTCGACTTGGGGGACGACGCGGACGAGTTGTACAAGTCGCCCGAGTTCATGGCCGCCGCCCAGAAGTGCTCTCCTTCCGATCCGGGCGGCGACATCGTCGGCGGCTGAACCACGTACGCCGCGATGCGACCAAGGACAGCGATGACGAAGACGCAGGACACCGGTGCCGGCAAGGATAGGGACGGGAACGGGAACGGGAACGGGAACCAGCTGAGCGTCCCGGAGTCAGCGAGTCCCGAGCCGGGGCCGAGCGGGATATCCGGCCGCCGCCGATGGGTGGCCTTCGTCGCCCTGGGCGCGGTGCTCGCCACCCTCGGGGGCCTGGGGGCGGCGCTGCTGGTGAAGTCGCCCGCGCAGGTGGCCGCGGAGGCCTCGGCGCCCCCGCCGGACGTACTCACCGCACCTGTAGAACACCGGGTGCTCCGGTCGTCGGTCATCACCCGCGGAGAAGTGGTGGCGGATCAGACGGTCGAGGTCGTTCCCCAAGCGCCCGCCGGTGAGGGCGCGGCACGACCGGTGATCACGAAGATCCCCGTGCGGCCCAGGGACACGGTGAAGGCCGGGCAGGTCCTGATGGAGGTGTCCGGGCGCCCCCTCCTCACCCTGAAGGGCGGCCTGCCCGTCTACCGCGACCTGCGTCCGGGCACCACGGGCGACGACGTGCGGCAGCTCCAGCGCGCGTTGCGGGACCTCGGTCACAAGACGGCGCCCGACGCGGCAGGCCGATTCGGTTCCGGCACGAAAGCCGCGCTCAACGCGTTCTACGAGTCCGTGGGTTACGAACCCGTGTCCGCGCACAACGGCGAGGGCGATCCGGTCGCGGACGCCCGGCGCCAGGTGACCGCCGCCGAACGCGCCCTGGAGGACGCCCAGGACGCACTCCCGTCGTCGGCCGAGCGGACTGCCACTGAGTCGTCGGCCACCGATCCGACCGCCACCGATCCGACCGCCACCGAGTCGGCCGCCACCGAGTCGGCCGACGACGGCGGAAGCCTGCGGAAGGCTGTGCGCCGGGCGCGAGACGACCTGGGCACCGCGCGGAAGAAGCTCACCGCCGCCGAGGCGGCGGCAGGGCCGATGCTGCCCGCGGCCGAGGTGGTGTTCTTGAAGAGTTTCCCGGCCCGAGTGCACTCGGTGGCCGCGAAGGTCGGCGGCGAGGCGACCGGCGCCGCGATGACACTGTCCGCCGGCGAGCTCGTCGTACGGGCGTACGTCCCCGAGCACCAGAAGAACCTCATCCAGCCGGGACGCGCGGCCGAGATCTACTCCGAGGTCACCGGAAAGTCCGCGAAGGGGAAGGTCACGTTCGTCTCCGACACGCGTTCCTCGCCCGGCACGCCGGCCGGGCAGGGGCAGGGGCAGGGCGGAGGGGCCGGTCAGGAAGCGACCGGCTGGCTCGTGGAGATCACCCCCGGCACACCGCTGGCGGCCGATCTGACGGGCCAGGACGTACGCGTCACCGTCATCGCGGCGTCGACGGACGGGAAGGTGCTGGTCGTGCCGATCACGGCGATCAGTTCCGGAACGGACGGACGGACCACCGTGACCGTGGTCCAGGCGGACGGCGACCGGCGCCGGGTGGAGATACGGCCGGGCACGGCGGGGGACGGCTTCGTGGCCGTCGCGCCGGTGGCGGGCGACGCGCTCACCAAGGGCGACCAGGTGATCACGGGCGTGTCCCGCGAGAGGAATTCCCCGTGACGGGAACTGTCGCCCATCAGACGACGCCCAAGCCGGTCATCGAGTTCCGCGGGACGGGACTGACCTACCCCGGACCGCCTCCCGTGGCCGCCCTGAAACCCTGTGACCTGGCCATCGCACAAGGCGAGTTCGTCGCGGTCGTCGGCCCGTCGGGGTCGGGGAAGTCCACGTTCCTCAACATCGCCGGCCTGTTGGACGCACCCACCGGCGGAACCTATCTGCTGGACGGCATCGACACCGGTACGCTCCGGGACGCCGACCGCACCGCGCTGCGCGGACGGCGCATCGGGTTCGTGTTCCAGTCCTTCCATCTGCTGCCCCAGCGCAGCGCGTTGGAGAACGTCACGCTCGCCCTGGTCTACAACGGCGCCCCCCGCCGGGAGCGGGCTGCCCGCGCACGTCAGGCGCTGAAGCAGGTGGGCCTCGGCCATCGCGTCGACGCCCTTCCCACCCGGCTGTCCGGCGGCGAGCGGCAGCGGGTGGCCATCGCACGGGCGCTGGTGACCCGGCCCTCCCTGCTGCTGTGCGACGAACCGACCGGAAACCTCGACACGGCGAACGCCGACTCGGTGCTGGCCCTGCTGGAGGAGCTGCACACGGGTGGCATGACAGTCCTGGTGATCACCCATGACCCGCTGGTCGCGGCCCGCGCCAAACGCACGGTGACGATCCGGGACGGAGTGCTCAGCGTGTCGGAGACAGTGACGACCGCGAAGGCGACAACGACGACGGCTGCGGCGACGGCAGAGGTGACCAGGTGAGGCGCGGGCGGCGTACGGGCTGTGTCCGGCCTTCCGTGTTCGCTTGGCGGGACGTGCTCTCCGAGTCCCTCGCCGGAATGCTCCAGCGTCCTGGGCGCTCCGCTCTGACCGCCCTCGGTACGGTCCTCGGCGTGGGCACGTTCGTGGCGATCCTCGGGCTGACAGCCACCACCTCGTCACAGATCGACACCCGGTTCAACGCCCTGAGCGCGACCGAGGTGACCGTCGAGGACGTCGCCCACGAGCAGGACGAGTTCGCCGGGCTCGCCTTTCCCGCAGACGCCGACGCGACGATCGAACGGCTGAACGGCGTCGAGTACGCGGGGGTGTACTGGCCGGTGAGGCTGGCGCCGGACGAGCCGGTACGCTCCTCCGCCATCGCCGGAAACGACGGTACTCAGGCCGCTGTCGACGTCGTGGCCGCCTCGCCCGGCGTGCTCGCCGCCGCGGGCGCCCGGCTGGCCGAGGGAAGGATCTACGACGTCTACGCCTCGGACCAGGCGGCGCCGGTGGCCGTCATCGGCGCGGGAGTCGCCGACCGGCTCGGCATCACCACCCTGGAAGCCCACCCGGCGATCTTCATTGGCAGCCAGCCGTTCACCGTCACCGGCATCGTCGCGGACACAGACCGGAAGTCCGACCTGCTGCTGTCGGTCGTCGTACCGCGCACCACGGCGGAACGGATCTGGGGCCAACCCACGGCCGGCGGCGCGAAGATGTTGGTCACGACCAAGCTTGGCGCGGCCCAGCAGATCGCCCACGAGGCCGCGACGGCGCTGCGCCCCGACCACCCTGAGTACTTCAAGGTCGTTCCACCGCCGGACCCGAAAATGCTGCGGGGCCAGGTCAGCGACGACCTGAACCGCCTGTTCCTCCTCCTGGCCGCCATCTGCCTCGTGATCGGCGCCGTGGGCATCGCCAACACCACCCTGGTCGCGGTCCTGGAGCGCACGGGAGAGATCGGCCTACGGCGGGCCCTGGGTGCGCGCGGACGCCACATCACCGTGCAGTTCCTCGCGGAATCCGGCGCACTCGGCACACTGGGCGGCCTCGTGGGCGCGTCCCTGGGCGTCCTGACCGTGGTGGCAGTCGCCGTAGTCCGCGACTGGACGCCGGTGATCCATCCAGTGACAGCGGCCGCGGCCCCGACCATCGGACTGCTCACGGGCCTCGTCGCGGGGCTCTACCCCGCCTGGCGCGCGGCACGGATCCAGCCAGCGGAAGCGTTGCGCCGCTGAGCCACGAGGGGAGATCAGGACACCGTCCAGCGATGTGACCAGCGCTTGAGGCTACTCGGTGTCAGGTCGGCGTCGCCTAGTGGACGGAGTGCTTCGCTGAGCTGGTCAGGGTCGGCGTTGATGCGGGCGGCCGCCCGCCAGTGGCGCCCCGGCCAGGGAAATGAGCGCATGAGCAGGGGGTCGGCTGGGTGACCGCCGCGCCCGAGCTGGTCACGGCGGGCCGCGCCCAAGTCCGCTTCGCGTTCTGCAAGCGGACCGATGCGGTGGGCGAAGCGATCAGCAGGCTGTCCAAGCTACGGAACCAGACCCACCGCCACCGCCCCTGAGAAGCCCGAAGGGCCCGAGAAAGCCCGAGAGGCCGAGAAGCCCTAGAGGCCGAGAAGCCCTAGAGGCCGAGAAGCCCTAGAGGCCCGCGGCGACGCCACCGTGCAGGGGGTCCGTACACGGTGGCGTCGTGCCCGTCTGTGCGCTCAGTTCCCGGCGGCCGGGAGGCGGTCGCGGACGCGGCGGGCGGCGGTCACCAGGTTCTCCAGCGAGGTCCGCACCTCGGGCCAGCCGCGGGTCTTCAGGCCGCAATCCGGGTTGACCCACAGGCGTTCGGCGGGGATGGCTTCAAGTCCCTTGTTCAGCAGGGTTGTCGCTTCCTCTATGTCGGGGACGCGCGGGGAGTGGATGTCGTAGACGCCGGGGCCTGCCTCGCGGGAGTAGCCGAAGGCGGCGAGTTCCCCGGCGACCTGCATATGGGAGCGTGCGGCCTCCAGGCTGATGACGTCGGCGTCGAGGTCGTCGATGGCCTGGACGATGTCGCCGAACTCGGCGTAGCACATGTGGGTGTGGATCTGGGTGTCCGGGCGCACGCCGCCGGTGGACAGCCGGAACGCCTCGGTGGCCCAGGCCAGATAGGCGGGGCGGTCGGCGGCGCGCAGCGGCAGGGTCTCGCGCAGCGCGGGCTCGTCGACCTGGATGACGGAGGCGCCCGACGCTTCGAGGCCGCTCACTTCGTCGCGCAGGGCGAGGGCGACCTGGCGGGCGGTGTCGGCGAGCGGCTGGTCGTCGCGGACGAAGGACCAGGCGAGCATGGTGACCGGCCCGGTGAGCATGCCCTTGACCGGGCGGTCGGTGAGGGACTGGGCGTACGTGGTCCAGCGCACCGTCATCGGCTCGGGCCGGGAGACATCGCCGGCGAGGATCGGCGGGCGGACGTAGCGGGTGCCGTAGGACTGGACCCAGCCGTGCTGGGTGGCGAGATAACCGGTGAGCTGTTCGGCGAAGTACTGGACCATGTCGTTGCGTTCCGGCTCGCCGTGCACGAGGACGTCGAGTCCGGCCTTCTCCTGGAAGGAGATCACTTCGCGTATCTCGGCCGCGATGCGTTCCTCGTATCCGGCGGTGTCGATGCGTCCGGCGCGCAGGTCGGCGCGGGCGGTGCGCAGTTCGCCGGTCTGCGGGAACGATCCGATCGTGGTCGTGGGCAGCGACGGCAGCCGGAGGTGGGCGCGTTGGGCGAGCGACCGCTCGGCGTACGGCTGGGAGCGGCGGGCGTCGGCGTCGGTGACGGCGGCGCACCGGGCCCGGACGGCCGGGTGGTTGACGATCGGGGATCCGGCGCGGGAGGCGCGGTCGGCGCGGTTGGCGGTGATCTCCGCGGTGATGGCGCCGGTGCCCTCGGCCAGGCCGCGGGCCAGGGTGACGATCTCGGCGGTCTTCTGGCGGGCGAAGGCGAGCCAGCGGGCGACCTGCCGGTCGATGCCGTGCTCCGCCGCCGCGTCCAGGGGGACGTGGAGCAGGGAGCAGGACGCGGCCACGTCGAGCCGGTCGGCGAGGCCGAGGAGGGTGGCCAGGGTGGACAGCGACTTCTCCAGGTCGTTGACCCACACGTTGCGGCCGTCGACGACGCCCGCGACGAGGCGCTTGCCGGGCAGGCCGCCGGCCGCGGCGAGGTCGTCGAGGTTGGCGGCGGCGGGACCGGTGAAGTCGAGGGCGAGCCCGTCGACGGGTGCGTCGGCCAGGACCGGCAGCGCCTCGCCGAGCCGGTCGAAGTACGAGGCGACCAGCAGCTTCGGCCGGTCGGTGAGCGCGCCGAGGTCGCGGTAGGCGCGGGCGGCGGCGTTCAGCTCGGCCGGGGTGCGGTCCTGGACCAGGGCGGGCTCGTCCAGCTGCACCCACCGCGCACCGGCCGCCCGCAGGTCGGCGAGCACCTGCGCGTACACCGGCAGCAGCCGGTCCAGCAGGGTCAGCGGCTGGAAGTCCGCCGCGACGCCGGGGGCGGGCTTGGCCAGCAGCAGATAGGTCACCGGACCCACGAGCACGGGGCGGGCGTCGAGGCCCAGGGTGAGGGCCTCGGTCAGCTCGGCGACCTGCTTGGTGGAGTCGGCCGTGAAGACGGTGTCGGGTCCGAGTTCGGGGACGAGATAGTGGTAGTTGGTGTCGAACCACTTGGTCATCTCCAGCGGCGCGACGTCCTGGGCGCCGCGCGCCATGGCGAAGTAGCCGTCCAGGGCGCTCGTCTCGACGGCGGCGCGATGGCGGGCGGGGATCGCGCCGAGCATGACGCTGGTGTCCAGCATGTGGTCGTAGTACGAGAAGTCGCCGGTCGGCACCTCGTGCAGTCCGGCGTCGGCGAGCTGCCGCCAGTTGGCCGCGCGCAGCCGGGACGCGGTCTGCCGGAGTCCGGCGGCGCTGACGCGGCCGTTCCAGTAGCCCTCGACCGCCTTCTTCAGTTCCCGGCCGGGGCCTTGGCGGGGGTAGCCGTACACGGTGGCGCGTGCTGCCGCGGCGGCGACTGTGCCGGTGGCTGTGGCTGTGGACTTGGCTGTCACGGAACTCTCCTTCGCGAGCTCTTGAGAGAGCGACCCCGGAGACGAGGCGAAGACGCGAAGGGACGACAGACCCGGCGGACCGGCGGACCGCAGCGCTCGTACCGCGCCCGCTTCCGCCTGTTTCCGTCTGCATGCGCCGACCCGCCCTCGAGGTCACCGAAACCTCCGCGCACGATCGGTCGCGCGCGGGCAGTGGCAGGTCTTCGGACTCGCGGGCACGCCTCGGGTACGTATGCGAGACGTACGAGGCTCCTACTGGCCGTCGCTTCCCAGACCCGGCCGGATCCAGTGCATGTGACGGCGGTCGTTCCCGCTCACCGCTGCGGGGCAGTCCCGGAATTCCACCGGGTTCCCTCTTACGACGCATCCCGTCTGGCGGACGGGGCGAACCAGCTGCACCTGGCAGCTTAGACGCTCAGCCGGGCTCGGGGGCCGTTTTCCGCTCAGGCGAACGACGATGAGCCCGGACGTGGGTGACCACGGCCGGGCTCATCGCCACGGGTACTCAGTACCCGCTCAGCGCACTCGCTGGTGCTCGCTCACTCCTCGTCGGGCTTCTCCGCCGAGTCGATCTCGTCGACCAGACCGAGGTGCTCGACCAGCCAGCGGTCGAACTCGATCGCGGCGCGCACCCAGCTGACCGTCGAGGAGACGAAGTGCTCCAGGCTGACGCCGGTGCCGATCAGCATCTGCGCCTCGCCGATCAGCCGGACGGTGGTGGGGCCGCCCTCCTCCTCGTGGGTGTGGCTGTAGACCTTGGGCCACAGGGTGCGGCGGTTCCAGTCGTCGATCGCGTCCAGGAGCTGTGCCTTGGACTCGATCGCGTGCGGACGGTCGTAGAACGTACGCACCGAGAAGACCTGCTGCTCGGCCTCGCCGCGGAACATGAAGTACGTGCGGAAGTTCTCCCACGGCGCCGCGAGGTCGCCCTCTTCGTCGACGACGTGCTTGAGCTCCATCTGATCCAGGAGCTGCTTGACCAGGTCCTGGTCCGGGACGACGGGGCCCGCCGGTCCTGAACCCTGCTGGGGGTCGGGCTGTGCCCCGAAATTCGGAATCGAGGACGGGTCGATGCTCACGTGCTTGGTCCCTTCGTACGGATTCCGCCATCCTCCCCCATGCCGGGCGGGGTCCCGCAACCCTGCGCGGGAAAGGTCGCCCGGTTTCAGCGCGAAGCCGAATGCTCCGGGCCCGCGCCGGACCGGACCGAGCCCCCGGCCGGACCGGACCGAGCCCCCGACCCGGCCGGGCCAAGCCCCCGACCCGGCCGGTCCGAGCTAGCCCTAGAGGGTCTTCTCCGTACCGCTGCTCGCCCCCGTCGCCGGGCCCACCAGCAGGCCGTCCCCGGCCACGTCCACCCGTACCGTGTCGCCGTCCGTGACCTCGCCCGCGAGGATCTCCCTGGCGAGCCGGTCGCCGACGGCGGTCTGGATCAGGCGCCGCAGCGGCCGCGCCCCGTACGCCGGATCGTTGCCCTCATCGGCCAGCCAGGCCAGCGCCGCCGGGGTGACGTCCAGCGTGAGCCGCCGCTCGGCCAGGCGCGCGGCGAGGCGGTTGATCTGGAGCTCCGCGATATGCGCCAGCTCGTCCGCGCCGAGCGCCGAGAACACCACGAGGTCGTCGAGCCGGTTCAGGAACTCCGGCTTGAACGACGCCCGCACGACCTCCAGGACCTGCCGCTTCTTCTCGTCGTCCGGCGTGAGCGGGTCCATCAGGTGCTGGCTGCCGAGGTTCGACGTCAGGATGAGGATGGTGTTGCGGAAGTCGACCGTCCGCCCCTGCCCGTCGGTCAGCCGCCCGTCGTCCAGCACCTGGAGCAGGATGTCGAAGACCTCCGGGTGCGCCTTCTCGACCTCGTCGAGGAGGACGACGCTGTACGGGCGGCGGCGTACCGCCTCGGTGAGCTGGCCGCCCTCCTCGTACCCGACATAGCCGGGCGGCGCGCCGACCAGCCGGGCGACGCTGTGCTTCTCGCCGTACTCGCTCATGTCGATGCGGACCATGGCCCGCTCGTCGTCGAAGAGGAAGTCCGCGAGCGCCTTGGCCAGCTCGGTCTTGCCGACGCCGGTCGGGCCCAGGAAGAGGAAGGACCCGGTCGGCCGGTCCGGGTCGGCGATCCCGGCGCGGGTGCGCCGTACGGCGTCGGACACCGCCTGCACGGCCTCGCGCTGCCCGATGAGGCGCTTGCCGAGCTCCTGCTCCATGCGCAGCAGCTTCTGCGTCTCGCCTTCGAGCAGCCGCCCGGCCGGAATCCCGGTCCAGGACCCGACCACGTCGGCGATGTCGTCCGGCCCGACCTCGTCCTTGACCATGGTGTCCTTGGCGGCCTCCTCCTCGGCGGCCGCGGCCTCCTCCAGCTCGCGCTCCAGGCCCGGAATCTGGCCGTAGAGCAGCTTCGACGCGGTGTCGAAGTCGCCGTCGCGCTGGGCGCGCTCGGCCTGCCCGCGCAGCTCGTCCAGCTGTTCCTTCAGCTCGCCGACGCGGTTGAGCGAGGTCTTCTCCTTCTCCCAGCGCGCGGTGAGCCCCCGCAGCTCCTCCTCCTTGTCGGCGAGGTCGCGCCGCAGCTTCTCCAGGCGCTGCTTGCTGGCGTCGTCCGTCTCCTTGCCGATCGCCAGCTCCTCCATCTTCAGCCGGTCGACGGAGCGCTGCAGCTCGTCGATCTCCAGCGGCGAGGAGTCGATCTCCATACGGAGCCGGGACGCGGCCTCGTCGACCAGGTCGATGGCCTTGTCGGGCAGGAAGCGCGAGGTGATGTACCGGTCGGAGAGCGAGGCGGCGGCGACCAGGGCGCTGTCCGCGATCTGCACCTTGTGGTGCGCCTCGTACCGCCCCTTCAGCCCGCGCAGAATGGCGATGGAGTCCTCGACGGTCGGCTCGGCGACCAGTACCTGCTGGAAGCGGCGTTCCAGCGCGGGGTCCTTCTCGATCCGCTCGCGGTACTCGTCGAGCGTGGTGGCGCCGACCATGCGCAGCTCGCCGCGGGCGAGCATGGGCTTGAGCATGTTGCCCGCGTCCATGGCGGAGTCGCCGCCCGCTCCGGCCCCGACGACGGTGTGCAGCTCGTCGATGAACGTGACGACCTGCCCGTCGCTCTCCTTGATCTCGGAGAGCACGGTCTTCAGCCGCTCCTCGAACTCGCCGCGGTACTTGGCCCCGGCCACCATCGCGCCGAGGTCGAGCGAGACGAGCCGCTTGTCGCGCAGCGACTCCGGTACGTCGCCCTTCACGATCCGCTGGGCGAGTCCTTCGACGACGGCGGTCTTGCCGACGCCGGGCTCGCCGATCAGCACGGGGTTGTTCTTGGTCCTGCGGGACAGCACCTGCACCACGCGCCGGATCTCCTGGTCCCGCCCGATGACCGGGTCGAGCCTGCCCTCGCGCGCGGCGGCGGTGAGGTCGGTGCCGAACTTCTCCAGGGCCTTGTACTGCCCCTCCGGGTCGGGGGTGGTCACCCGGCGTCCTCCCCTGCTCTTCTCGAACGCGGCCAGCAGCTTCTTCGCGCTGGCTCCCTGCTCGGAGAGTACGTCCCCGGTCTGGCCGCCCTTGTCGGCGATGCCGATCAGCAGATGCTCGGTGGACAGGTACGCGTCCCCGAGCTCCTTCGCCCGCTGCCCGGCGTCCGCCAGGACGGCCAGCAGCTCGCGGTTGGGCTGCGGCGGTGCGACAGTGGAACCGGTCACGCTGGGCAGCGCGGCGAGCACGCGCTCGGCGCCGGACCGTACGGCGGCCTGGTCGGCCTCGACGGCGGCCAGCAGGTCGATGATGTTCTCGTTGTCCTGCCCTTCGAGCAGGGCGAGGAGCAGATGCGCGGGGGTCAGATCCGGGTGCCCCCCGGACACGGCCCGGCTGGTGGCCGCGTTGATCGCGTCCCGGCTCCGGTTCGTCAGCTCGGCGTCCACGTGCGGCTCTCCTCCTTACCGGGGGAGGGTTCGACTCCCTCCACCACGCCCGACTCTCCTGCCTCAACCAACATACACAAAGTTGAGCCTATTCCACTCAAGAGCGGGAGGCGTCGCACACAACGACAGCGGCGCCATCGTGGTTCAGGTCCACGATGGCGCCGCTGCGGGGGGTAGCGCCTGAGCGATCTACAACGACGGGGGAATCGCTTCAGGCGCTGCGGGGGGTGGCAGTGGTCAGGGGTTCGACTAGCTGGTGGTCACGCTGGTCAAGGTTCACGAAGATCATTCCGTACCGGATGGCGCAGCGCACGGGATGCGGCGCACCCCTGGGCCGCCGCTGGCAGCGGTACGCCCGGATCTCGTCGTCCTCGTCATCACGCGCGACGAGGACCGCTTGCCCGAGGAGGGTGACCATCATCGAGTCGCCAGGGCGAGGCAGGGCGGTGACGAGGTCGACGAAGTGCCACCCGGAACGGTAGGCGGTGGCCATCTCCCTGCGAAAGGAACGATCGTCGGGGGGTGTGGTCATGCGACTGGCTCCGTCCCTGTGCTCATGGCGGTCCCGCCCGGCATCACGTTCCACACGGGGTCCTTCATAGCTACCGGGGCGGCATCCCAGACCGGATCCGACGGTGCCGCAACGATGGCCGGGGCAGCGTTCCAGACTGGATCCATCGGCACCGCGACGCCCACAGCGGCCGCCGCGACGAAGGCGATAGCAAGCACCGAGCGAAGCGTTCTCTTGAACATGGGCGGCTTCGACCTCACTTGATTGTTTTTGCTCCCCCGCGTTCACGACAATGGCTCAGTCCTTGCGGTTTCACCACTGGCTACGTGCATCATGTTCCTGAAATTCAAGAGCCTGGGGGGTGTTCAAATGCGGACAGATAGGAATGATTCCGTACATCCGCATGGTCACCTGGAGCTGTGCGAGGAGGGGGCGAACCTCTACGCGAGGGCCCTGCGGCGAGGCCGAATAGCCAGGTCCGAGGCAGTTTCGACGCCCTGCCTCGCAGACCTCTCCCTACTGCACCCAGACCCGGATGACGCTGAGTGGCTTCGCCCGGTTCCCCCTACCGCCGCACTGGCTCAACTTCTGCTCCCCCTCGAGGAGGAGATACAGGAACGCCGACGGCAGACCATCGCCCTCAGCGGCGCTTTCGAGCCTTTCATGGCCATAAGCGCACAGAACCCCGCCACCACCCATGCCATCACCGTCCTTGAGGGACTCAGCCGCATCGACGACGCGCTGAGCCGCGCGACGGCCGAGTGCTCCGAGGAGCTGCTCACGCTCCAGCCCGGCGGCGGCCGAAGCCCGGACATCCTCACCACCGCCCTGAAGCGCGTACAGCCGCTCCTCGACCGGGGTGTGCGGATACGCACCCTCTACCAGCACACAGCCCGGCACAGCCAGGGCATCCAGGCCTACAAGGAGCAGGCGGGTTCCGAGCGGATGGAGATCCGCACGCTGGAACAGCTCATCGAGCGCCTGATCATCATCGACCACAAGATCGCGTACATCCCAGCCCGCGACGACCGTCAGGTCGCGCTTGAGCTACGCCATCCAGGCCTGGTCGCCTATCTGGTCACGGTCTTCGAGGACGCATGGGACCGAGCCCTTCCGCTGGACGAGCAGTTCCCCCGCACCCGCACCCCCGAAGGCATCACCAGCATCCAGCACTCCATCGCCCGGCTGCTGGTCGAGGGCCACGTCGACGACGCCATCGCTCGCCGCCTCGGCATGAACGTGCGCACCTGTCGCGCCCACATCGCCAAGCTCGCCGCCGCGCTCGGCAGCGGCAGCCGAACCCAACTCGGCTACCTCATCGCCCAGTCAGGAATCCTGAACCAACCCGAGTAGCCCCGAAGATCTGTCCGGCGGTACGTCCAAGCCCGACTGGACGATACGAACCCCCAGCTGTGCCCGCGTCGTACTTCCCAGAGCCTCCGCCAGCCTGGCGATGTGATGACGGCACGTACGCACGTTGATGCCGAGACGCCGCGCGACTTCGGCACCCGTATGGCCATCCGCCAAGAGCGCCGCGATGGCGTGCTCCCGACGGGTGACCCCCGCCACGCCAGCCCGCGCGGGTGGCTGCTCGTCCAAGGGCACACCCAGATGCCACAGGCGCTCGAAGACCACGGCGAGGAACTCGAGGAGTGCGGGCTGACGCACCTCCAGGGCGAGGGTGCGCTCGGCGTTGGCCGGGATGAACGCGACGGTCCGATCGTAGATCAGCATCCGCTCGGTGACTTCGTCAAGCGTGCGAATCTCGCTCTCCCGCCCCACCCCGCGCACCGCGTTCAGGTAGTGATGCAGGCCCTGGCCATGCCGTGCCACATGGGTGTACAGCGACCGGATCCGTATGCCGCGCCGCTGCAGGTCCAGCGCCCTGGGCAACGCGGTCGTCAGATCCTTCTCAGGCCGGATCCCACCAGGCTGCACACTTAACAGCTCCGACTCACATACAGCGTTCGCCTCGTCCAGAGCTTCGTTGATGCGGGGTATCCCTTCCAGCACCCTGATCACGCCGCCCACCGGCTCCGGAGCCGCCGCCCCCTGCACCTCCGCGAAGCGGGCGAACGCGGCCGCGCCCGCCGCCGTACGGCGGTGAGCCTCGGCCAACTCCTCCTGGGCACCCCGCAGGAGCCGCGACATCACGGTGCCCGGACTCGTCGGCAACAGCCACTCCACATCGCCGCCCGGATCAGGGTGCAACAACCCCAGATCGACCAGGCACCACGCCTCCCCCGCCTCCCCACGCGACACCCGCCCCGCGCGCAGCGCCCGCGCGTACACCCGCTCCGCGTCCGCGCACAGCTCTTCCACCCCATGCCGATGAGACTCCCGCTCCCCCACCACGCCTCACACCCCCCGAGCCGCGATGGCGGGCACCCCGACCGAACGGGGGAAGTCAGCCGAGGTGCCGGTACCCACGATGCACGGCCGCACCCCGCCCCACCACCGCCATGTTGCGACATGTCCCAAACAGGGCCCCAGAACAACCACCCCCAACCTCACCCATTGTGGAAGGTTCGGGACACGGAGTCACTCCGCGCGCGGCCCCTGGACGCCCCGAACCGCCCAGGCGTCGACCTCACGCCACCTTCAGGGGGTGGTGCGGACCGGTGATCGCCTCGGTGATGGCGAAGCCCTTCGCAAGGCCCTCGGGAATGGTCACCTCCGTGTCGTACGGCACGCGGTGCACGCCGAACCAGGTCGCCTCCTCAGGGACGCGGCTCGCCATCCAGATCTTCCCCTTCAGCACGCTGGCTCACGCAGCCCTCACAGGGAACTTCGTCCATGTCTTCCCGAGTACGCCGCAACTGGGCACCGTGATCCTGGAACAGCCCTCAGGCCCCCGTTACCTGGGCACCCAGACCCATCTTCAGCAGTACAGCGCGCTGTTCGACCGGCTCTCCGAGAACGCCCTCGAACTCGTCAACGTATCGTTGGCCCCTGAAGCACACTCGGCGAAGGACTCGCTGGCTCTCATCCAGCACCTTCTCTACACGCTGTAGGAGGCCCGGATGCCCGACCTGAACTGGCAGAAGTCATCGTTCAGCGGCGGCCCGCAGGGGGAGTGTGCCTTCGTAGCCATCACGCCCGACGGAACCATCCACCTCCGCGAGAGCGACACCCCGACCACCATCCTGACGACCACGCCCGGCCCCCTCGCCGCCCTCCTGCGTTCCCTCACCGACGACGCCGACTGAGCGGCCCGCGAGACAGCAGCAGCGGCCGGAGCAACCGACGCGCACGCCGGGCACGAATAGACCAGGCAGACATCGCATCACGGTCCAATAGTCGACCGCGATCACAAGGAACCGAAGGCCACCCATGAACGACTCGGCATCGATACCGGCTCACACTCCGACTTCCCTCCATGACGACCGGTTCGGGGATATCCGCGTCCAGCTCGATGTTCGGGAAGGACTGCTGGTCGTCGAGGGAGAGCGGATCCCGCGTGTCACGCTGCGTCGCGACCCCGACGCCGAGGTCGACGAGCAGGTGGCCATCGGTACGCGGGAGGGCGGGCGGCTCAGCCTGAGCGTCGACGGCGTCGCGGCGGTCCTGAAGCCCGCCAAGGGCCGGATCTCGCGGCGGTCGTACCGCGTCGACGTGGAGTACGGCGGGGCCAGGTACCGGCTCATGCCGGACTCGGTGCCCAGCAGTCGGCTGACCCGAGACGGGACGTACCTCGGGGATCTCCTGTCCGACGGGGACGGTCGGGTGATCGCCGAGTGGCGCGAGGCTCATGCCGATTCCAGTGACGGTGCCGGTGCCGGTGCCGGTGCCGATGACGTACGGCCTGTCGACGCGGCCCTCGGCTACGCGCTGGCCGCCGCGTTCGGCACCGGCGGCCAGCCCTGGTGGATGACGGCGGCCGACGCGGTGAGTTCGGCACTGCCGTAAGCGCACGGGCACGCCGAACGCCAGAGCGCACGAGCACGGGAACGCGCGCGCCGAACGCCAGCTGCACACGGACACAGGCGGGTGCGCGGCGCACGCGCGACGCTCACGCGCAACGCGCACGCGTGAGCGGGGCCGGGAGAGCACAGCTCTCCCGGCCCCGCGAGCCAGCGGCTACAACGAACGCGCTACTCGCCGCGCCCCGGCCGCCACACCACCAGCGCGCTCGTCTGGTGCGCCTCCTGGTACGGGACCAGGTCGCGCCGGTACGACGCGTGCACCTGCGCCTCGCGCTGCCGCATCGCCGCCGCCGCGCCCTCCACCGCCGCGGAGAGCTCCGCGACGCGGGACTGGAGCGCGGCGACCTGGTTCTCCAGCTCGATGATGCGCTTGATGCCCGCCAGGTTGATGCCCTCGTCCTGCGACAACTGCTGGACGGTGCGCAGCAGTTCGATGTCGCGGGCCGAGTACCGGCGGCCCCGCCCGGCCGTGCGGTCCGGGGAGACCAGACCCAGGCGGTCGTACTGCCGCAGGGTCTGCGGGTGCAGACCCGACAGCTGGGCGGCCACCGAGATCACGTACACCGGTGTCTCGTCCGTGAGTTGATACGGGTTACGTCGGCGGCCGTCCATCGCGTCATGCTCCCTTCGCGGCCTGGAACAGTTCTGCCCGCGGGTCGTCCTCCGCGGTCGCCTCGCGGTAGGCCTCCAGAGCTTCCTGCGCCTTCACGCTGAGCTGCGTCGGCACCGCCACCTCGACGGTGACCAGCAGGTCGCCCCGAGTGCCGTCCTTGCGGACCGCGCCCTTGCCGCGGGCCCGCATCGTACGGCCGTTGGGCGTGCCGGGGGGCAGTTTCAGGGTGACCGGGGGCCCGCCGAGCGTCGGCACCTTCACCTCGCCGCCGAGCGCCGCCTCCGGGTAGGAGACCGGCACCGTGACGGTGAGGTTGTCGCCCTTGCGGCCGAAGACCGGGTGGGCGTCGACATGGACGACCACATACAGGTCACCGGCCGGGCCGCCCCGCTCGCCGGGCGCGCCCTTGCCGCGCAGCCGGATGCGCTGCCCGTCCGAGACGCCCGCCGGGATGCGGACCTGCATGGTCCGCGACGACTTCGCGCGGCCCGAGCCCTTGCACACCTCGCAGGGGTCCTGGGCGATCAGCCCGCGCCCCTTGCAGTCCACGCACGGGTCGGTGAGCGAGAAGCCGCCGCCGCCGCCGCGCGAGACCTGCCCGGTGCCGACGCAGGTCGGGCACACGCGGGGCGTGCCGTTCTTGTCGCCGGTGCCGGAGCACGCCTTGCAGGGCTGCTGGGACGACATCCGCAGCGGGACCGTCGCACCGTCCACGGCCTCGGTGAAGCTGAGCGTCACCTCGGACTCGACGTCCTGGCCGCGGCGCGGCTGGGTACGGGTACCCGCGCCCGCGCCGCCCCGGTTGAACAGTCCGCCGAACACGTCCCCGAGGCCGCCGCCGAAGCCGCCCGCGCCGCCCGCACCGCCGCCGGAGGTCCCTCCGCCCGGCCCGCCGCCTCCGAAGAGGTCGCTCAGGTCGAAGTTGAAGTTGCCGCCCGCGCCGGGTCCGGGTCGGTAGCCGCCGTTCCCGAAGAGGGTGCGCGCCTCGTCGTACTCCTTGCGCTTCTTGGGGTCGCCGAGTACGTCGTTCGCCTCGGAGACCTCCTTGAAGCGCTCCTCGGCCTTGGCGTTGCCCTTGTTGGCGTCCGGGTGGTTCTCGCGGGCGAGCTTGCGGTACGCCTTCTTGATCTCGGCTTCGGTGGCGTCCTTGGGGACGCCGAGAACCTTGTAGTAGTCCTTCTCGATGAAGTCCTTGGTACTCATCCCCGACGTCCCTCCTCTCCTGCGGTCACTGCCTCGTTCGTCGCGTCAGCCCTCGTCCGGGCCACCGCTCTCCTTCTCCTGCGCCGTCGGCTCGGCCGTCTCCTCGGATGCGGAGGCGCCCTCGCCCTTGACGGTCTGCGCGCCGGGCTGCGGCTCGGCGACGGCCACCCGCGCGGGGCGGATGGTGCGCTCGCCGATGCGATACCCAGGCTGCAGGATCGCGACGCAGGTCGTCTCGGTGACGTCCGGCGCGTACGAGTGCATCAGGGCCTCGTGGATCGTCGGGTCGAAGGGCTCGCCCTCCTTGCCGAACTGCTGCAGACCCATCTTGGCGACGACGGTCTCCAGCGACTCGGCCACCGACTTGAAGCCGCCGACCAGCTCGCCGTGCTCACGGGCGCGGCCGATGTCGTCGAGCGTCGGCAGGAGCTCGGTCAGCAGGTTCGCGCTGGCGATCTCCTTGACGGTGACCCGGTCGCGCTCCACGCGACGCCGGTAGTTCTGGTACTCGGCCTGGAGCCGCTGGAGGTCCGCGGTGCGCTCGTTGAGCGCGGTGCGTACCTGGTCCAGCTGGGCCGTCAGGCCCGTGGCCTGTGCGCTTGCGTCCCCGGCCGGGGCCGCGGCCTCCTCCTCCGGGGCGGAGGAGGAGGCGGCGGCCTTCGGCTCGGCGTCGTCGACCGCGTCGCCGGAGGGGACGTCGGGCTGCTCGTCGAAGCCCGGAGTCTCCTCCGTCACGCGGCACCGCCCTTGGCGTCGCCCGGCTTCTCGTCGTCGACGATCTCGGCGTCCACGACGTCGTCGTCGGCCTTGGACTGGCCGGCGCCCGCCGCGCCCTCGGCGCCGGCCTCGCCGCCAGCGGCCGCCTGGGCGGCCTGCGCGTCGGCGTACATGGCCTGGCCGAGCTTCTGCGCGACGGCCTGGACCTTCTCGCTGGCCGTGCGGATCTCGGCGGAGTCCTCGCCCTTGAGCTTCTCCTTCAGCTCCGTGAGCGCCTCCTCAACCTCGGTCTTCACCTCGGCGGGGACCTTGTCCTCGTTGTCGGTGAGGAACTTCTCGGTCTGGTAGACGAGCTGCTCGCCCTGGTTGCGGGACTCCGCGGCCTCGCGGCGCTTGGTGTCCTCCTCGGCGTACTGCTCGGCCTCCTGGCGCATCCGGTCGACCTCGTCCTTCGGCAGCGAGGAGCCGCCGGTGACGGTCATCTTCTGCTCCTTGCCCGTGCCCAGGTCCTTCGCGGTCACGTGCATGATGCCGTTGGCGTCGATGTCGAAGGCGACCTCGATCTGCGGGACGCCGCGCGGGGCCGGGGGCAGACCGGTCAGCTCGAACATGCCGAGCTTCTTGTTGTACGCCGCGATCTCGCGCTCGCCCTGGTAGACCTGGATCTGCACGGACGGCTGGTTGTCCTCGGCCGTCGTGAAGATCTCCGACCGCTTGGTCGGGATGGTCGTGTTGCGCTCGATGAGCTTGGTCATGATGCCGCCCTTGGTCTCGATGCCGAGGGACAGCGGGGTGACGTCGAGCAGCAGGACGTCCTTGACCTCGCCCTTGAGGACACCGGCCTGGAGGGCCGCGCCGATGGCGACGACCTCGTCCGGGTTGACGCCCTTGTTGGCCTCCTTGCCGCCGGTCAGCTCCTTGACGAGCTCGGCGACGGCGGGCATACGGGTCGAGCCGCCGACGAGGACGACGTGGTCGATCTCCGAGAGCTCGATGCCCGCGTCCTTGATGACGTTGTGGAACGGGTTCTTGCAGCGCTCAAGGAGGTCGCTGGTCAGCTGCTGGAACTGGGCGCGGGTGAGCTTCTCGTCCAGGTGCAGCGGGCCCTCGGCGGACGCCGTGATGTAGGGCAGGTTGATGTTCGTCTCGGTGGACGAGGACAGCTCGATCTTGGCCTTCTCGGCGGCCTCACGCAGGCGCTGGAGCGCCATCTTGTCCTTGGAGAGGTCGACGCCGTGGCCGTTGTTGAACTGCTTCACCAGGTAGTCGACGACGCGCTGGTCCCAGTCGTCACCACCGAGGTGGTTGTCGCCGTTGGTGGCCTTCACCTCGACGACGCCGTCGCCGATCTCAAGCAGCGAGACGTCGAAGGTGCCGCCGCCGAGGTCGAAGACCAGAATGGTCTGGTCGTCCTTGTCCAGGCCGTACGCCAGGGCGGCCGCGGTCGGCTCGTTGACGATCCGCAGGACGTTCAGACCCGCGATCTCACCGGCCTCCTTGGTGGCCTGGCGCTCGGAGTCGTTGAAGTACGCGGGGACGGTGATGACCGCGTCGGTGACCTTCTCGCCCAGGTACGACTCGGCGTCGCGCTTGAGCTTCTGCAGGATGAAGGCGCTCATCTGCTGCGGGTTGAAGGTCTTGTCGTCGAGGTCGATCTTCCAGTCGGTGCCCATGTGACGCTTGACCGACCGGACGGTCCTGTCGACGTTGGTGACCGCCTGGCGCTTGGCCACCTCGCCGACGAGCACCTCGCCGTTCTTCGCGAAGGCGACGACGGACGGCGTGGTCCTGGCGCCCTCGGCGTTGGTGATGACGGTGGGCTCACCGCCCTCCAGAACGCTGACGACAGAGTTCGTCGTGCCCAGGTCGATGCCGACCGCACGTGCCATTTCAATTCCTCCAGTGAACTTGAGCGGATCTGACTCAAGGATGCACGACACCCCGCCCGACGTCAACAGACCTGAGTCAGCCCGACTCAACTTTTATCCCGCCCTTACGGGCAAGTGTGAGGCGGAGGGGGCTCAGGAGCCGGGCGCGCGAGGCCGGTGGGCACGGCGGGGCCGGTGGGCATGGCGGGGCCTACGGGAACGGCGGGGGTCCCGTACGTTCCCGTACCCGAGTTAGCGCACCCAGTCCTTCAAAGGCTCGGTGTCGAGGGTGACGCCCACAGGGTCGGGCAGGTCGACGGTGCGGCCGAAGGGGCGACGGGCGAGGTTGGCGTAAGTGCCGCCGTCGGGGTCGGTGTAGACGAGGACCTCGCAGGTGTCCCGGTCAATCAACAGGTAGACGGGGATGCCGGTCTGGGCGTAGGCGGACGGCTTCTCCTCGCGGTCGCGCTTGTCGGTGTCGTTGTCGTACGACGTGACCCCGACGACCATCACGACCTGACCGGGGTCCGCCCACTCGCCCTGCCCCGCGAACGCCCCCTTCGGGGCGAGAGCCCCGTCGGGCTTGGCGTGGCCCTTGCGGTAGCGCTCGACCCGCAGGCCGCGCTCAGGGTAGAGCCACAGGTCGGGGCGTTGCTGCATGCAGCGCTCCATCAGCCACCGGATGATCTCGTCACGGTCGCCGTCCGGCACCGCTTTGACTCCCAGCCTGCCGTGGATGAACTCCATCCGGACGCCTTCGCGCTCGGCGGCGGCGGCGATGCGCTCAAACTCCTCGGCCAGCATCTGCGGCCGGTCCTCGACAACGGTCACCACACACCTCCCCCACCTCAGTCTAGGCCGCTGAGTGCCTGCCCAGGCCACGGCTGAGGCGGTAGCCTCCGCCGCAGCCCGGCTGTCCACGGCCTGGCGGGGCCGAGGGGCAGGGGCGGGGCAGTGGGGTACTTCGCGGGGTTGGCCGCCTTCGCGGTATGCGCCGTGGGCGCGATGATCGCCGCCGTCGGGACGATCGCGATGGCGCTTCCGGGCCGCCCCCAACCCTGGCCGGTGCACCTGCTGCGCCGCGCCGCGTGGCTGACCGCCTACGCGGCCGTGGCCGCCTACTCCATCGGAGCCGCCACTGTCGGCGCTTCCGAGCTGGACTACAACAACCCGGCCCCGGCCTGCTACGACGGCTTCGACAAGGACACGGTCCAGGGTCTCTCCCACCACCGGTCCTCTTACCTGCCACTGCGCTTCGACTGCATCCGCGACGACGGCACCCACTACCCCAGCGACCCCGGCTACGCGTGGATCAACCTGACAACCCTGCTCCTGGCACTCTCCAGCGCGGTACTCCTCACCGGCGCGTCTCACCTGGCCGAGCGCGAGCGAAGGCTGCCCGGGCGGCCAGAGTGACGCGGGTGTCAGGCCGTGGCGAACCGCAGTTCGGGCCGCTCCCATGTGACGTTCGGCGGTGACGGCGCGACCGTCCCCACCCGCTCTGCGCCCAGCCGTCGGTAGAACGCCTCGGCCGAGGGATGAGCGACCACCCGGACGTGCGCCAGGCCGGCCTCCCTGGCCTGGCCGATCATGTGCCCGACGAGGAGTCGCCCGATGCCCCGCCCCTGCGCGTCGTCCGCGACGAACGCCAGGTCCAACTCCGGCGGCTCCAACGTCAGCGCGTAGAAGCCCAGCAGCCCCCCGGCCTCCGCGTCCACGGCCACGAAGACCCGGTGTCTGGCGATGTATTCGGCGGTGACCCGGTAGCCAGCGATGATCGAGGCGTATTCACCCCGGTACGCGCCGGACGCGTGCATCAGGGCGGTAAGCCCCTCCGCGTCCCGCGCGGCAGCTTGCTTGATCACAGTGGATTGCATCCGCCGCAGTATAGGGGCGGTCACGGGCAGCGGTCATTACATCGGGTGGGAGCCGAGGTTGACCTCAACTCTGGTTGAGGCCCTAGGTTCGGGCACGCCGATGTCGACGTACCGGAGAGGAACCGCCATGAGGACGCTGGCACTGGGAAGGACGCCCTCCAGAGTGACGGAGGTGCTGGCCACACTGCGCGCGGACGGCTTCGACGCGGAGGGAGTGAGCACCGACGACGACGCCCGGAAGCTGCTGGAGACCGAGGAGTTCGGCGTACTGATCATCGGTGGCGGCGTGGGACCGGAGTCCCGCGCGGCGATCAAGGAGTTCGCGGCGAGGCACCGGGTGCGACGGGTGATCGACGGCGCGCTGACGGAGCCGTTCGACGCCTACGTACGGCGGGAGTTCGAGCCCCTCATCCGGGAGGCCGCCGCCGAAGACTGACGGCCCACCGCGTACCGCCGCGTACCGCCCTCACGCTGGAGGGGGCGGTACGCGGCGAACGTGCGCGCACGCCACGCTGATCACCCTGGCGAGTGAAGTGCGGTGTGACTAACGGGCTTTGGCTTGCGGTGGGCATATTTGGCGGCCATAGAGTCACCCACGTGGCGCACAGCCACACATCAGCCACGTACAGCGATGGGTGCCCCCGCAGTGCTAGCAACACTCGGGGGCGCGTCATCAGGAGCGAGACCTCCAGATGCGAATTCACCGTAGCGCGCCGACGCGCGCCTTCACCACCTTCACCAACGCTCTTCTCCGTGACCGGAGCATCTCCTGGTGCGCGGCGGGCGTACTGATGTACCTCATCAGCCTCCCCAACGGGGCCCAGCCGACCGTCCGTTCGCTCGCGCTCCAGCGCAAGGAAGGGCGGCACCGGATCGCCCAGGCCCTGCGTGAGCTGGAGGAATCCCGGTATCTGCGGCGGCGGGTGACCAAGGATCCCGAGACGGGGTGCTTCTCCACGGAGTACGAGGTGTTCGACGCCCCGTACGACGACGCCACCCCATCCGGTGAAAGCCGGGGAGGCCGAAACCTGGCCTCCGGTGAGCGCGGCCCCGGCGTGTCGGGCACTCAACCCAAGGTTGTAAAGACCAGGTTGAAAGAACCTCCCTCCCCGCCCGCCGCGACGGCGAGCGCGCCGGAACCGGCCACGCCCCCGGAACCGGCGGGTCCCCCGGAATCACCGGAGCCGCCCGCGCCAACGGAGCCGCCTGCCGCACCCGAGCCGACGGAGCCGACGGCCCAACCCTCCTCCGCAGCCGCCCGGTTGCTGGCATCCCTCGGGCGCGAGGAGCCACGGCTCTCCCTCGGTGCGGCCGAAGTCGTGCGGCTGGCGCCGCTGGTGGACCAGTGGTTCGCCGTGGGGGCGAGCGCGGGGCGCGTACGGGCCACGCTGAGCGGCGGGCTGCCCGCGCGGGTGCACTCCGCGCCTGCGCTGATCGCGAACCGGCTGCGGCGGAAGCTGCCCGCGCCGACGGCACCGCCGCCCGCGCCACGACTGCGGGCCGAGTGCGAGGAGTGCGGGGTGCCGCTCACCGCGCCCGGCCGCTGTCGCGGCTGCGCCCCGCGCCCGACACCAGGCGCGGGGCCGGGCGCGGGGCCGGGCGCGGGGCCGGAACGTACGCCCCAAGCGGCCGTGGGCGGCTTCGTGGAGGCCGCGCTGCGCGGCGGCGCCGCCGTCCGGGCGGCGCTGCGGGGCGCACCCGCCCCGGCCTGCCCCGCCCCCGCCTGACCCGTCCTGCCCCGCCCCGCCTGACCTGCGGGACCCCAAGACTCCCGGCCCGAACCCGGACCGGGTACCCCTAAGAGAGAGGTCGTCATGACCATCTTGCTAGAGCCGCCCGAGACGGTATACCGGCGGTATACTTTCGTCATGGCTGACACCACCGTCAAGGTCGACCCCGCCGTCCGGGACCGCCTCATGGTCCTCGCCCGCGAGCGCGGAATGACCATGCGCGACCTGATCGCCGACCTGGCCGGAGCGACTCCCACCAGGGAGGAACTCCAGAAGCGATACGAGGAGACCAAGGCGTACTGCGAGACGCACTTCGGTGTGACGCTGACCGACGACGACCACGACAGGGCCGAGAAGGTCTGGCAGGACTTGGAGGCCGGTCGGCCCGTGGACAGCCTGTGAGCGGCTCAACGGCAGTGGTCTACGACGAGACCGCCCTGCTCGCGCTCGGGTCGGGCAACCAACTGGCCTCGCAGTTCATGGCCAACACGGAGCACGGCCCGACCCGGCACGTCTACGTCCCGGCCCTCAGCCTGCTGGGGGCCGACAGCCTGCGTAAGGGGCTGGCGGAACATGTCGGGGCACTGCCCGCCGCCGAGATCGTCGAACTCGACTTCTCAGGTGTGGCGGCGGTCGGCGCGCTGATGCGGGACGGCGTCGAGTGGCGGCTCGGCCACGCGGTGCACCTGTCCCGCCCGACGCCGGACTGGCCGGACGGTCGGCCGGTGGTCACCACCACGCCGGAGCTGTACGCGGACATGCCGCTCGTCCGCACCATCCGCCTGCCCGAGCAGCGGTGAGCGCGGGCGCGTCCCCGCCGAGCCGTCGGCTTCGGCCGAGCCGTCAGCTTCGCGGGGGCGCGCCCGAGACGGTGTACGAGGGTGCGGCGGCCTCGGGGTCGTCGCCATACGCCTGCCCCTCCGCCTGCCCCTCCGCCCGGCCCTCCGCCTGATCCTCCGGCCGGTCCCCCTTCTGAGCGTCCGCCGCCTGGGCGTCCGCCTCGTCGTCCGTCTGGTCCTCCGCCTGGTCGTCCTTGAACAGGACGAGGTCGCAGGTGAGGAGTTGGCCGGACTCGGGGTGCGTGTGGCCGGGGACGACGGATGTCAGGGTGAGGCCGAGGGCCTGTTGGGCGTAGGTGAGCGTGTCGTGGAAGAGGAGCGCGTGCTCGTGCAGCGGACCGAGGGCGGGCCCCAGCGACGTACCGGACTGGAGGCCGACGCACTCGGTGACGTACTCGCCCAGGCCACGCAGTACGGGGGCTTCCTGGCCCGGTACGTCCACCTTGAGGAAGACGCGCTCTCCGGGCGCGACGACGTCCTCCCACAGCGCGTCCAGGCGCTGCTCCCCGGTCGGCTGCTCGCCGTGCGGGTCGCCCAGCTCGTACGGCAGCACGGACCAGAACTCGTCGTCGGCGGCCGCGCGGTGCAGCAGCGCGCGCGGGCGGCCGAGCGGCTCGAAGGAGACGATGCGGCCGTGGTAGCCGCCGCGTCGCAGCTGTGCGCCGTATCCGCCGGTGTCCGCGCCGACGTCGAGCACCAGGTCGACGGCGTACCGGTGCAGCAGCTGGACGAGCTGCGGCCCCGGCCAGCAGCGTGGTGGGCGTACGCGCGCGTGGCCGGAATGCGCGCCGCCGCCGACGCCGACGCGGTGGGTCAGCTCGCGCGCCCTGTCGAGGAGTGTCATACCCGTACGGCTCCCTTTCCTGCGGCCCAGACGAACCGGGGGTTGCCCCACAGCGCCCGGCGCGCCGTGGTCTCGCGCCACCGAGTGCCCGACCCCGTCTCCGCGACGCGCTCGAAGGCCGCGCCGACCGCGACGTACACGGCGGGGTGCGCGGCGGCGAGCCGGGCTGCCGCGTGGTGCTGCCGGGGGACGCTGACGCCGAGCCAGACGAGCTGCGCGCCGCTGTCCTTGATCCGCGCGAGCTGGGACCGCCGTTCCCCGGCGTCGAGCGCGCGGCGCGGCGCGGCCTCCGCGCCGACGATGCGGGTACGGGGGTACCGGGCCAGGAGCGCGGCGGTGAGCCGCCGCACGCTGTCGGGGCTCGCGCCCAGCAGGTAGTGGCGCAGGCCGACGGACTCGCCGACGCCGAACACGTCGAGCAGGAGGTCGGGCCCGTACAGGGGCTCGCGCGGGAGGCGGCGGTCACGGTGGACGAGCCGGTTCGCCCAGGCCACGGCGTGCCCGTCGGGGAGGTTCAGGACGGCGGAGCGCAGCAGTCCGCGCAGGCGGCGGTCGCGGTCCGCCAGGGCCAGCGTGTACGTGTCACACAGATGCACGTCGGCCGCGCTACCCCCGGCGGCCAGCCGGACCACCGCCGCCGCGGCCTCGGCTCGGGGTACGGCGGCGAGCGGCACCCCGGCGCAGATGACAGTCGCGGCGGCGACACCGGCTCCGGCGTCGGGCGTCCCGTCCACGGCGCGAGCGACCCCGTGCGCCGTGCGGGCGGCGTACGCGGGCGACGCGAGGCCGCGACGCGGACCGCCGTGGCTCGGGGTGTCCGGCACCGGCGCGTCCGGCCTCGGCGCGCCCGACTCCGCGCCGCCCCGCCGCACGCCGCTCCGCCTCACGGTGTTCCGCCCCGGTTCGGGCCAGGGCGCGGTCATCGGGCGTCCCCTGCCAGGTCGGCGGCGGACCGCGGCCCCTCGGCGCGGCGTCGCGCCCGGTTGCCGGGCAGCGGGAGAGGGAGCGGCAGCGGGAGCCGTACGCCGCTGGGTCTGGGAGCCGTACGGGCCGGAGGGGTCCGCCGGTCGGTACGAGCCGGACGGGCCGAGCGGGGGGCGGCGACGCGGCTCCAGGTGCTGGAGACCGGGTCCGCCGGGCGGGGCGGCCTGGGCGTACCCGACGGCCCCGGCGAGCCCGGACGCCCCGGCGGGCCCAGTGCCCGCGTCCTGACCGTACGGGGCGACCCGGCAGGCCCGGCAGGCCCGTACGCCGGGACGCTGAGCAGGCCGCCGACCGCCAGAAGCAGCCCGCCCGCCAGCGGCAGCACGGCGACCGGGCCGAGCGTGCCGCGGTGCACCAGCAGGCCCGTCACCGTACCGGCCGCCGCGACGACAGCGAGGACGACGGCCGCCCCCTGAGCGGTGAGCCCGAGACGACGCAGCCGGTGCGCACTGTGGTCGCCCCCGCCCTGCCTGGCATGACGACGGGACTGCGCGGACTGCGGGGACCGCACGGACTGCGAGGGCCGCACGGACTGCGGGGACCGCCGGGACAGCAGTACCAGCGCGGCGTCCGCGACAGCCACCGCGGCGAGTGCGAACAGCGCGGCCGCGCTGGACGTCGCCGGGTGCCCGACGTGCACCAGCACCGCGCCCGACGCGAGCAGGAAGCCCGCGAAGCGCGCCCCGCAGTCGCCGAGCGTGATCCGGGCCGGGTGCCAGTTGTGGACGAGGAAGCCGGTGAGCGCGGCGGCCAGCACGCTCAGGACCAGGGCCAGATCCCCCAGCCCTTCCGCGGCCGCGCAGAGCGCGAGCCCCAGCGCCGTGACGACCCCGACCACGCTCGCCACCCCGTCCGCGTGGTCGAGCCCGCTGAAGGCTCTGGTGACGAGGACGATCCAGACCACGGCGAGTACCGCGGCGACCGGCGGCAGACCGCTGCCGTACACCACCGCGACCGCGGCCGCCGCCTCGACGGCCAGCCGTGGCCGGGCGCGCAACGGGCGCAGATCGTGGACGAGGCCCAGCAGGGCCACCGCGAGGGCGGCCACGAGCAGTGTCGTCAGGCCCGTGCCTGCGCCTGCTCCTGCTCCTGCTCCTGCTCCCACTCCTGCGCCCGGTCCCGCCCCGGCGGCCACACCACAGGCCAGCAGCGCGCCGACGACGACCGCGACGCCCCCGAGACGCGGGGTCGGCCGCGTGCTCGGCGCGTCCAGACCGCGCCCGCCGGTACGACGGGAACGACCAGAGCGACCGGAGCGACCGGAACGATCGGCGGCGTGGTCGACGACCCCGGCCCGCAGGGCGACCCTGCGGACCAGTCCAGTAAGTACGGCAGTGAGCAGCAGCGCGCCGAGCGCGGCCGCGGTCCCATAAAGCACGGTGACAAACTAGACGCAAATATCCCAATATGTGGTGAATAACACGATCCGAATCATCCACATCATTCGTACGTGACAGGGCGCGCGGCAAGGCGACCCTCAGCGACGCAGATCACCGTCGTACTGGCTACAGTGCGGCGCAGGATGTGGGTACGCTCGGACGGTCTGGGTAAGTTACCGCTTAGTAGTAATTCCCTGAATCCGCCAGAGTCCCCCGGAATCCCCACCTCGCAGGCCCGAGGAGCCCTTACATGCAACTGGCTGCGATTGTTGTGTCGCTGACCCTGATGGTGGTCGGCTTTGCGCTGTTCGCCCGAGCTATCGCACAGATCTTCCGCTTCGTGATGCTCGGCCAGCCGGTACCGGCCGGCAGCCGGATCAACGACCCCTACCGGCGCACCGTGACGCTGGTGAAGGAGTTCCTCGGCCATACCCGCATGAACCGCTGGGGCATCGTCGGCGTCGCCCACTGGTTCGTCGCGATCGGCTTCTACACGCTGCTGCTGACGCTGGTCAACGCCACGGGCCAGCTGTTCAAGGCGGACTGGGTGCTGCCGATCATCGGGCACTGGCTGCCGTACGAGCTGTTCATCGAGGTCATCGGCACGATGACGGTGCTGGGCATCGCCGTGCTGATCGTGATCCGGCAGCTCTCGCGGCCTGGCGGGGCCGGGCGCAAGTCTCGTTTCTCCGGCTCGAACACGGGTCAGGCGTACTTCGTCGAGGCCGTCATCCTCACCATCGGCCTGGCGATCATGACCCTGCGCGGCCTGGAGGGCGCGTTCGCGGGCGTGGACCACTGGGAGCTCGCGTACGCATTCTCGTACCCGCTGGTGGCGGCGTTCTCCGAGCTGGACGTCTCGACCCTCCAGAACGTCACGTACCTGGTCGCGATGATCAAGATCTCGACGTCCTTCATCTGGATGATCACGGTCTCGCTCAAGACCGACATGGGCGTGGCCTGGCACCGCTTCCTCGGCTTCCCGAACATCTGGTTCAAGCGCGAGGCGGACGGCGGGACCGCGCTCGGCCAGCTCCAGCCGATGACCTCCGGCGGCAAGCCGATCGACTTCACCGATCCGGGCGAGGACGACGTCTTCGGCGTCTCGCAGGTCGAGCAGTTCTCCTGGAAGGGCCTGCTCGACTTCTCCACCTGCACCGAGTGCGGCCGCTGCCAGTCGCAGTGCCCGGCCTGGAACACGGGCAAGCCGCTGTCCCCGAAGCTGCTGATCATGTCGCTGCGCGACAACGCGCACGCCAAGGCCCCGTACCTGCTCGCGGGCGGCGGCAAGACGATGGAGGGCGACGAGAAGGCCAGCGAGGAGCAGCTCGCCGGAGTGCCCGCGGCCGCACTCGCGGAGGCCGAGCGCCCGCTGATCGGCACACTCGAAGAGAACGGCGTCATCGACCCGGACGTGCTGTGGTCCTGCACCACCTGCGGCGCGTGCGTGGAGCAGTGCCCGGTCGACATCGAGCACATCGACCACATCGTCGACATGCGCCGCTACCAGGTGATGATCGAGAGCTCCTTCCCGTCCGAGGCGGGCACGATGCTCAAGAACCTGGAGAAGAAGGGCAACCCCTGGGGCCTGGCCAAGAAGCAGCGCCTGGAGTGGACCAAGGAGGTCGACTTCGAGGTGCCGGTCGTCGGCAAGACGATCGAGGACCTCACCGAGGTCGAGTACCTGTACTGGGTCGGCTGCGCGGGCGCGCTGGAGGACCGGGCCAAGAAGACCACCAAGGCCTTCGCGGAGCTGCTGCACATGGCGGGCGTCAAGTTCGCCATCATGGGCGGCGACGAGAAGTGCACCGGTGACTCGGCCCGCCGCCTGGGCAACGAGCCGCTGTTCCAGGAACTCGGCATGGAGAACGTCGCCACGCTGAACACGGCCTTCGGCGAGGAGACGGACGACGAGGGCAACGTCACCGAGGAGTCGAAGAAGCCCAAGTCGGCCAAGAAGATCGTCGCGACCTGCCCGCACTGCCTCAACACGCTCGGCAACGAGTACCCGCAGCTCGGCGGCGACTACGAGGTCATCCACCACACCCAGCTGCTCCAGCACCTCATCGACGAGGGCAAGCTGATCCCGGTCACCCCGGTCGAGGGCCTCATCACGTACCACGACCCCTGCTATCTGGGCCGCCATAACAAGATCTACACGCCGCCGCGCGAGATCATGGACAAGGTCCCCGGCCTGCGCCAGCAGGAGATGCATCGGCACAAGGAGCGCGGCTTCTGCTGCGGCGCCGGCGGTGCGCGGATGTGGATGGAGGAGCGGATCGGCAAGCGCATCAACACCGAGCGCGTCGACGAGGCCCTGTCCCTCAACCCGGACATCGTCTCCACCGCCTGCCCGTTCTGCCTCGTCATGCTGACCGACTCCGTCAACGGCAAGAAGAACGAGGGCGCGGCCAAGGAGGCCCTCCAGGTCGTGGACGTCGCCCAGCTGCTCCTCGACTCGGTCAAGACGCCGGTCGACGAGCCCCCGACGGGCGAGGCGGAGGGCGCGGACGCACCCGAGCCGGAGCCGGTGAAGTAGGAGCCCGTGAAGTAGCGGACCGCGTAGTACGGCCCTGGGGCCCTGGGGCCCTGGGGCTAACCCCCCAGGGCTCCCCTAAGGGTTGTCACAGCTCGGCCGCAAACCCCCCGTATCGGGCCGCCTCTCACCCACCGCTCAGCCGGAGCGGGTACGTTCGTCGACGTGGCTGGATTCAGGATCGGACGCGGCCGGGACAACCGCTCACAGCAACGGCAACCGCAACCGCGCCCCCAACAACCCGCGCAGCGGCCGCCGTACGGACAGCAGCAGCCGTACGGCGGCCCCCACGCGCACCCCGACACGCACCCGCACTCGCATCCGCAGCAGGGTCAGCGGGGACGCCCAGGAGGCGGCGCCGGTCAGCAGTGGCCCCAGACCCCGCCCGGCCACGGGGGCGCGTACGGCGGCGGAGGCGCGTACGACCCGTACGCCCAGGGCCACACCCAAGGCCACGCCCCCGCCCCCGGCGAGCCGGAGTACTTCGGCGACCCGTACGCCCAGGGCCACGCAGCGGGCCACTCCGCGGGCCAAGCCGCGCCCCACGACCCGTACGCCACCAGCGACAACCCCGGCCACACCCAGGCGTTCTCGCTCGGCGGCGACCCGTACAGCCAAGGCGAGACCTACCGCGCCGGAGCCGCGACCGCACCCCCCGTGGGCCCGCGCCTGCACTGGAAGGAACTCCTCAGGGGCATCGTGCTGCGCCCCGGACCGACGTTCCTCCAGATGCGCGACCACACCCTGTGGGGCCCGGCGCTCACCGTCACCTTCCTCTACGGCCTGCTGGCCGTGTTCGGCTTCGACGAGGCCCGCGAGGACGCGATCACGGCCACCCTCGCCACCAGCGTCCCGATCGTCCTGACCACCAGCGTCGCGATCGTCCTCAGCTTCCTCGTACTGGGCGTGGTCACCCACACCCTGGCCCGCCAGCTGGGGGGCGACGGCGCGTGGCAGCCCACCGTCGGCCTCTCCATGCTGATCGCCTCGCTCACGGACGCGCCGCGCCTGCTGTTCGCGATGTTCCTGGGCGGCGACGCCTCGCTGGTGCAGATGCTCGGCTGGGCGACCTGGATCGGGGCTGGCGCGCTGCTCACGATGATGGTCGGCAAGTCCCACGACCTGCCGTGGCCGAAGGCCCTGGCGGCCTCCGCGATCCAGCTGATCGCTCTGCTCTCCATCATCAAGCTGGGCACGTTCTGAACGAAGTGAGGGCCGGACCCCACAGGGATCCGGCCCTCACTCCACTCACGCACGCCAGGCGCTCAAGCGCTCAAGCGCTCAAGAAGCCCCTCAGGCGTCCGGGCCGACCCTCAGGCGTCCAGAACCTGCCCAGCCCGCCGCACCACCGGCGGCTCCACACTCCAGGGAAAGTTCACCCAGTCGTCGGTGCGCTTCCAGACGTACTCGCACTTCACCAGCGAGTGCGGCTTCTCGTAGATCACGGCGCTGCGCACCTCGGCCACATGGTCGAGGCAGAAGTCGTGCACCAGCTTCAGCGTCTTGCCGGTGTCGGCGACGTCGTCGGCGATCAGCACTTTCTTGTGGGAGAAGTCGATCGCGTTCGGCACGGGCGCGAGCATGACCGGCATCTCCAGCGTGGTCCCCACGCCGGTGTAGAACTCGACGTTCACCAGATGGATGTTCTTGCAGTCCAGGGCGTACGCGAGCCCACCGGCGACGAACACCCCGCCCCGCGCGATGCTCAGCACGACGTCCGGCTCGTACCCGTCGTCGGCGATCGTCTGCGCCAGCTCACGGACGGCGTGCCCGAAGCCGTCGTAGGTCAGATTCTCCCGCACGCCACTACTCACAACGCCTCACACTCACAACCGCTCACACTCACACCTGAGTCCGATGGAACTGAAGATACGACCGCGAGGCCGTCGGCCCGCGCTGCCCCTGGTACCGGGACCCGTACCGGTCGCTCCCGTACGGGAACTCGGCCGGTGACGACAGACGGAACATACACAGCTGGCCGATCTTCATCCCCGGCCACAGCTTGATCGGGAGTGTCGCGAGGTTCGACAGTTCGAGCGTCACATGCCCGGAGAACCCCGGATCGATGAACCCGGCGGTCGAGTGCGTCACCAGACCCAGCCGCCCCAGGCTCGACTTCCCCTCCAACCGGCTGGCCAGGTCGTCGGGCAGCGAGATGACCTCGTACGTCGAGGCGAGCACGAACTCACCCGGATGCAGGATGAACGGCTCGTCCCCCTCGGGCTCGACCATCCTGGTCAGGTCGGCCTGCTCGACGGCGGGGTCGATGTGCGGGTAGCGGTGGTTCTCGAACACCCGGAAGTAGCGGTCGAGCCGCACGTCGATACTCGAGGGCTGCACCATGGACGCGTCGTACGGATCGATCCGCACGCGCCCGGCGTCGATCTCGGCCCGGATGTCTTTGTCAGAGAGAAGCACGCCCCGAGGATACGCAGAGCGCGCGGGCCCGCCGCAATCCGACTCCGCGACGGCCCCACGCGCTCTGCGTACCTCTCTGCCTCTACCGCTGCCGCTGCTCAGCGACGCACCCGCTCCACCGGCACCGCGTGCCGGAGCCGGGCACAGCGCGGACAGCGGAGCAGCCGCCCAGGCCCGATGCGCTCGGCCCCGAGCTGCTGCATCGGAAACGAAGCGGTGCTGAAGACGTGCCCCTCGGCACAACGGACGACGGTGCGCTCCATCAAGTCCTTGAGTCCCTTCCCCACAACCAGTGAGTCACTGACGACGAAAGCTCACATTACGGGATGAAAGGGACGTCACTCCAGGCGGCACTCCAGACACCGCCCCCAACGCCGCTCCGGCACCGCCCCAGCGACACTCGGCCGCACACAGTACGCCCCAACTCCCGCACCCCGCAGCCCGTTCCGCAGCCCGCGCCGTGACCCCGCCCGCCGCCCGGACACCGCGAAGGCCCCGCGGCAGATACACCGGGGGCCTTGAATGAGGTATCGTATCCGCACGATGCGGCGAGCACTCCTCGCCATCGTGCGGGTGTAGTTTAATGGTAGAACATGAGCTTCCCAAGCTCAGAGCGCGAGTTCGATTCTCGTCACCCGCTCCAAGGCGAAGGCCCAGGTCAGCGACCTGGGCCTTACTTGTCGTCTAGACCATTTCCGGAGCGTCGCACCACTACACCCCCGCCAAGGGTCACCAACAGCGACACCGAGCAACGTAGTCGAACTAGCGCTCGCCCCGCGCGGACACGCAGGGCCTCCCAAAGGGAACTACGGGCTGGCCGGTGTCCACCGGCCAGCCCGTCGACGAGTCGGTTCACTGCGCGTTGGTCTGAGCAGGTTTACGGAGGAACAGCGCGGCAGCGATCACTCCGCCTAGCGCAATGGCGGCGTTCACCGCGACGGCGACCTTCAGCCCGTCGAGAACGCCCGCGGTACCGGCTCCGGTGATACTGGCAGCCGCGATGGCACTCATGATGGGCGTGCCCATCGTGATACCGACCTGCTGCGTCATGGTCGCCAGACCGGTGGCGAGGCCCTGCTCGTGGTCGGGCAGGCCGGTGGTGGCGGTGACCATGAACCCGACGATGACGAGCATGTTTCCCACACCGCCGGCGAAGGTGGCCACCAGCAGCAACCACATCCAGGACCGGTCGTCCCCGAGCCCCAGGAGCGCGGCGGTCGCCACGGTCTGCAGCAGGCCGCCGACAATCAGCGTCGACTTGGTGCCGATCCGCCCGATGAACCGCGGGGCGATCGAACCACCGATAACCGTTCCAACACCCAGCACACCGAACGACAGACCGGCGGCGAGTGGAGAGAAACCCAGCACCTTCTGCAGATAGAGGGTCATCAGGAACACCAGCGAGGTTTCCGTCAGAAACGCGATCAGACCAGCAATATTTCCCCAGGCCACGGTCCGCCGACCCAACACACTCAGCGGCACCAGCGGAGCGGCCGCCTTGCGCTCGACGGCATAGAAGACGATCAGCAACACCACGCCCGCGGCTAGCGACAGCAGTGCGGTAGACGAGGTCCAACCATGTTCACCGGCCTGGGTGAGGCCGAAGACGATCGCCAGCAGACCGAGCGTGACACTGACGGCGCCAGGGAGGTCCAGCTTCGGACGCTCGTCCAGACGCGACTCCTTGACCACAACAACCGCGGCAACCAGCACGACTGCTGCCACCGGCACATTGATGAAGAAGGCCCACCGCCAAGACAGCAGATCCGTCAGCAGACCGCCGAGGATGGCACCGGTGGTGAAACCCGCAGACATAAGGGCCCCATTCAGCCCCAACGCCTTATCTCGCAAAGGACCTTCGGGGAAGGATGTCGTCAGCAGCGAAAGCCCGGCCGGCGTCACCGCCGCGGTCGCCAAGCCCTGGAATACCCGTGCCACGATAAGCAGTTCCGGGGACCTAGCCAGGCCGCCCACCAGCGAGGCCAAACCAAGGACGACGAGGCCGCCCAGGAACAGGCGCCTGCGGCCAAAGAGATCCGCGATGCGCCCGAAGAGCAGCGTGAAACCGGCCGCACACAGGGCGAAAGACGTTGCGATCCACTGGAGATTCGCCAGATTGAACCCCAGACCCTCCCCGATGACCGGCAGCGCCACATTCAGGATGGAGAAGTCCACGGCCAGCATGAACTGCGCCGCCAGCAGCACCACCAACACCAGCCGGAGACGGGGTGTCAGGCGTGTCGGAGGCAGTTCCCCATCGGGTTTCGCCTCTGTTGCATCAGTGACCGTCATGAGGGGGTCGTACCTTTCTCTCGCGCACAAGTCGTTGCGGAGAAAGCCTCACTGGAACGCAGGAGCGCAACCAGAACCCACTCTTGACCAGCACCACGCAGGGTAGTCACCACAGGACCACCCTCACGGGCGACGCGGACTGGCGGCGGCGGGCATCATAGAGTCATAGCTGCCGACCCGAGGGGCACCGATGGGCACATCGTCCGAGCTGGGGGACTTCCTCAGGAACCGACGCGCCGACCTGCGCCCGGAAGACGCCGGTCTCACCGCACACACCGCTCGCCGACGCGTCCCCGGCCTACGTCGTGAGGAATTGGCCATGCTCGCCGGCGTCAGCGTCACCCACTACACACGGCTCGAGCAAGGGCGAGCCACCAGCGTCTCGGACTCCATCCTCGGCGCCATCGCCCGTGCGCTCCAGCTCACCGACGACGAGACCGCCCACCTCAAGGACCTCGCCCGGCCCGCCACCACCCAGCGTGTACCGACGGAGCGAGCACAGTACGCCAGCAGGTCGGCCCGACAGCTTCTGTCGGCGATGTCAGAAGTGCCCGCCCTTGTCCTGGACCGCCGGAACGACATTCTCGCCTGGAACCAGCTCGGCCATGCGCTCCTCGCCGGACATCTGGACCGCAGCGCCCCGGACACACCCGGAACCCGCCCGAATCTCACGCAACTTCTCTTCCTCGACGAGCACTTCCGAACCCTTTACTCCGACTGGAACGAGGAGGCCCAGCTCGCCGTCGCCTCGCTGCGCCTGGCGGCCGGACGCCACCCCGATGACCGGCGGCTCGCCGAGCTCATCGGGCAGCTCGCCATGCAGAGCCCCGAATTCGCCTCCCGGTGGGCGCGGCACCCCGTCCGCACGTGCACCTCCGGCGTCAAGCACTTTCGCCACCCCGTGGTCGGCGTCATGGAGCTCGCCTTCGAGAACCTGCACATCCCCGGCAACTCGGGGCAGCGCATGATCGCCTACAGCGCCGAGTCCCGTACCCCGTCCGAAGCAGCACTGCGACTCCTCGCCAGCTGTGCAGCAGCCGAGTTGGACCAACCGGAGAAACGTTGGCAACCGTTGCCCCGGACACCCTCCGCACCTGAGCACGCGGCACCGGCTCCGGCCGCACGCCAGAACGAGCTGAGGGCTACGGGGTAGGGCGCGACACAGACGCACAGAGCGATGTTCTCGGTCCGGCGGTCAGTGGGGCGTGCTGGCCGTCGAAGACCAGGTGCTCATACACCTCGTCCGTCACCACGATCAGGTCTCGCTCGACTGCCAGTTCGGCGATGGCCGTCAGCTCCCTGGTCAGTACCATGCCCGTCGGGTTGTGCGGGGAATTGAAGGGCACGATCAGGCGCAGGCGACAAGCGGCGAGGGGGGCGACTGGGCTTCGCTCGGGACGAGGAAGTCGCGGGTTCAAGGCCGCAGCCCCAGACGTACGGGAGCCAGCCGAGTCGCCGCCCCCCTCTCACTAGCCGCGCGCACCACTACCGCACCAGTAGCCACGGTCCATAGCGGCTAAGTAAGGCCACCGTCGCGCCCACCCCCGTCATGCCGTTTCCCCCTCTAACTCCCGCCTGACCTGCGAAGACCCTCCGGCGGATCATGGGATTCCCAAGCTCAGAGCGCGAGTTCGATTCTCGTCACCCGCTCCACAGTTCAGCCCCAGGTCAGAGACTTGGGGCTTTCTTGTTGCCTAGACCAATTTCAAGGCATCGCACCACTAGTGCGAACGGCCAGGAAGTCGCGCACAGTTTCGAGAGGCCGGCAAGGGGCGTGCGCCGGATGGCACTGACGAGGTGCTGGCGATAGCTGCGTCAACCCAGACCTTGCGGATGCCGGGGTGGTCGGCGGTGACCTGGTCGAGCAGCTGGGTGCCGACGGCTACGAGGCCGCCCTGGCCGCTGACGACGTTGGGTGCGGCTCCACACTCGTCCCCGAAGAGCCCTTTCGCGGTTCTTGGGCAGGTGTGAGGCTGGGCCCGAGTCGGCGCTCAAGCCGCACCCGCCGCCGCGCTCTTCCTCGCACCGCCCCCCAGCCCCTGTGCTGGCTGCCACCCCGCCACCAGCTCGAGCAGGCCGGGAAAGCGTGCGTTGAGGTCGTCGATCCGTACCTGGCTGCGGCGCTCCAGGCCGTACTGACGCTGGCGGGTGACACCCGCGTCCCGCAGGACACGGAAGTGATGGGTGAGCGAGGACTTCGGCCGGTCCAGGCCGAACCAACTGCAGGAGTGGTCGAAGTCCTCGGAGTCGAGCAGGAGTCTGCGGACGATGCCCATGCGCAGCGGGTCGCTCAGCGCCGCCATCACGACTTCCAGACGCAGCTCTTCGACCGCGGGTTCGGGGAGGGGCGTGGGCAGATCGGCGGGGGCGGGCGGGACGTTGAACCTGGTCATCGACATCTCCCTATAACGCATCTCCTATGTACGAGTTTAATCGTACTAGAGGTAGGTTCGAGTCGACTCGTAATGGAGACCACCAGGGGAGACGCAGTGACGGATGTACAAGCCGCGCCGCAGCGGCCGAAGAGTGCGGAGAGCGGCGCGAGCAGCGCGGCGACGGCCCCCCGGTGGTGGGTCTGGTTGGCGGCCTGGCCCGTCACGGCCGTGTTCATCCTGTCCAACGCGGCGACCCCGCTGTATGTGCTCTGGCAGCGCGACATCGGTTTCTCCAAGGGCATGCTGACCGTGATCTTCGCCTGGTACATCGTGGGGCTGATCGGTTCTCTGCTGGTGTCGGGCGTGGTCTCCGACCGGGTGGGGCGCAAGCCCGTACTGCTGCCCGCCCTCGCGCTCGCCACGGTGGCCTGCGTGGTCTTCGCAACCGCGTCGTCGGTGGTCGCTCTGGTCATCGCCAGGCTGCTCACCGGTATCGCGGTCGGAGCGGCGGTCTCCGCCGGCATGGCCGCGGTCTCGGATGTGGCGGGCCCTGGCCGTAAGAGGCTGGGCGCCCTGCTGGCGTCGTGCGCCATGGTCCTGGGCGCGGGACTCGGCCCGCTCCTTGCCGGTGTGCTCTCCGAGACGATGCCCGCGCCGACCGTGACGGTCTTCGTGGTGGAGGTCGCGCTCCTCGCCGCCGCGCTCCTGGTCGTCCTGCGCATGCCGCTGCCGGCCAAGCCCCGCGTCACCAAGGGCGGCGAGCCCGCCCGGAAGGCCTCATGGGTCCGGGTTCCGGGCGTGCCGCGCGGTAACGGCAGTCAACTCCTCCTCGGCATCGCCGTGTTCGCCCCCGGCATCACCTCGACGTCCTTTGTGCTCTCCCTCGGTCCGTCCCTGCTCTCCGGGCTGCTCGGCACCACCAGCCGTATCGTCGCCGGGGCAATGGCCTTCGTGATGTTCCTGGCGGCCACCGGGGTGCAGTTCGCGGTGCAGAAGCTGCGGGTGCGCACCATCCTCGCCGCCGGTGCGGTGAGTACGACGGTCAGCATGGTCTCCCTGATGGCCGCCGTGCACACCGCGTCGGTCGTGCTGCTCCTCGCCTCCGCGGTGCTCGCAGGGGCGGGCCAGGGCATGGGCCAGCTCGGCGGCCTCTCGCTGCTGAACGCCTCGGTCCCCTCGGAGCGCCTGGCCGAGGCCAACGCGGCGCTCAATGTGGGCGGTTACGTGCCGGCCGGAATTCTCCCGGTCGTGGCCGGGTTCCTGAGTGACGCGGTCGGCCTGACCACCGGATCGACGATCTTCGGCGTGGTCCTGGTGACCCTGGCGGTCTGCGGCGGTCTGGTGACGCTGGCCCGCCGTCGGCAGATTCCCGACCCCGCGTAGACCCGTCCGCTCCCGAACGTCCGGCTGTGCACCGCGAGTTGAACCCGCGGTGCACAGCCGCACGCGGGTCCCCCCTCTGGCGTACCGCCCCCATGCGGCTCAGCGGCTGATGGCCGCGAAGAGCGGATCCCGCACCTCCCGCCACCGTTCAACGATGTCGGCCCGGCGCTCGAGCACATCGGAGATGTGCTGCATACCGAAGAAGCCGGCCACCAGAGCGCGGGCCGTGGCCGCCGGGTCGGTGCCCGCCTTGACCTGCCCCTCGTCGAGGGCGGCCGACAGGAGCTCGGTGAGCAGCTCGGTCCAGTCGACATACGGCAGCGGAAGTTCGGCGTCGATGTGCGGGCGCTCCAGCTGAAGCCGGGCACCGGCCTGGACGATGACGTCGTCGCGGAAGGCGAGCGCGGCGCGGTTGAGCATCTCAGCCGCGGTGTCCAGCGGAGTCAGCCCCTCGGCCTGGATCTCCTCCAGGAGCGTCGGCCACTTGGCATAGAGGTGCTCGACTACAGCGACGGCCAGCGCTTCCTTGGTGGGGAAGTGGAAATAGACAGCCCCCTTGGTCATCTCGACCCGCTCCGCCACATCCTTCACCGAGGTGTGGCGGAAGCCGTTGGCCGCGAAGAGTTCGGCGGCGGCGGTCAGCACCAGGGACTTGGTGCGGGCGGCGCGGTCCTGCTTGGGCGTCGGCCCCCGTCGCCCGGCGAACCGCTTCGCCGTGAACGCGGATCTGCCCTCTCCTTGCGCGGCCGGGCTGTTCGACATCGTTTCCTGCCTCTCTCGGTCCTTCGCTCTCAGCTCCTGGTGTGTGGAGGGGTGGCTTCGAGCAACCGTTGCAATATACCTTCCTGCAGGTATATTTTTGCGTCGAGGCAGAACTTGGTCAAGGAAGGCCGTTGCGCCCGGCGCCGGCTTTGCCTTGGGGGAGGGAAGTACATGCACAGCACCACTGTTTCCTCGACCGCTCCTCGGCACCGCAGAGCAGCCATTCCGGCAGTTCCCGGGGTTGAACTCTCCTTCGACGCCCTCGTGCCACGGGCCGCCGTACACAAGGCGGCCCAGTCCGAGGTCCTGTTAACGGACGCCAGGCCGCTGGGGGACGACCGCTTCGCCATCGCGGCCCGCTGGCCGCGCGACCACTTCCTCTACCATCGCGGCTCGGGAGCGCCCAGCGATCCGTACCTCTTGGTCGAAACCGTGCGCCAGGCGACGATCCACCTCTCGCACCGGTTCTACGGCGTCCCCGAGGAACACCCCTTCGTTCTGCGCGACCTCGACTTCGACCTCGACCGCCCGCTGCCGCCCCGGGGAGGCTCCCCGCTTCCGGTTGTCCTCGACGCCGTCTGTGTCCGGACCACCGACAACCCGCGGCGCTTCGGCATGCGGCTTGAAGTGACTGCCTATGCGGGCGGTCTGCGCATCGGCCGGGCCTCGCTGCACTGGGAGGCCATGGCGCCCCGGCGCTACGAAATCGTCCGTTGCCGCAATATCCCTGCTGGAACGGGGAGTTACGCGGGTAGGCAGGCCGGTGACGTGATGCCGCTGCCGCCGATGGCGGTAGGACACCGCAGCGACCGTGACGTACTGCTCGGATGGGAGCCGGACGGTGTCCGGGGCCCAGGGCCGTCCTGGCGGCTGCGGCTGAACCGCGACCATCCGGTCCTGTTCGACCACCAGTCGGACCACGTCCCCGGCATGGTTCTCCTCGAGGCGTTCCGCCAGACCGCCCTGGCCGGGGCGCCGCGCGTGACCGACCCCGCCCCCCGCCTGTGGTCGCTCACGACAGTGAGCGCCACGTTCACCGCCTTCGGCGAACTGGGCCTCCCCGTCACCCTCTGCGCACGCGCCGCCGCCCGCGAGGGGGGCGGCGAGTCCTCCGGCATGGAGGTCACGGCGCTACAGGAGGGCAGGACGCTGGCATCCGCTGTCCTGCGTGGCAGGCTGACCCGCCCCGCGCACCGGGGCTTCGAGCGAGGCGCAGCATGCTGATCACCGCCCCGTCCACGACCGCGACACCCTCCATGGCGCCGTCGGCGCTGCCCGAGGCGTCGGTACTGCCCGAGGCGTCGGCAGCGCTCGCCAGACTCGCGCGGCGCGACACGGCGCTCGTGGAAGAGCGCCGCAAACTCACCGACGACCTGGCCGCCGCCATCACGGAAGCGGGCTTCGCCCGCCACTTCGTGCCCCGCCGCTGGGGCGGCGCCGCGGGCGACTTCACCTCGCTGCTCGACGCCTCGGCATGCGTCGCGGAAGCCTGTGCGTCGACCGCGTGGTGCGCCACCCTGTACGCGTCCCACGCGCGCCTGGCCGGCTACCTGCCGGAACAGGCGCAGCACGACCTCTGGGCCCGCACCCCCGACGTGCGCATCGCCGCGTCGGTCGTACCGCCCCAGGGCGAGGCGACCACCCGCCGGGACGGCTGGTCACTCTCCGGGCGCTGGTCCTTCGCAAGCGGGCTCGAGCACGCGGACTGGGTGCTCCTCGCCAGCTGGACGGGGCCCGGCGCGGGCCCTGAACAGCGCGGCGCGGACCGCGAACACCGGATCTTCGCCGTACCGCGCACGAGGCTCACCGCCGTGGACACCTGGCACACCCTGGGCCTGCGGGGCACCGGCAGCAACTCGGTCCAGGCCGATGACGTATACGTACCAGCTCATCGCACCATGCTCCTCACGGATCTGCTCCCTCCGCTGCCTGGCGGCGCGCCCTGTCACACGGTGCCGTTCCCGATGGTCGCCGGGCTGCTGTTCGCGGCCCCGATCCTGGGCGCGGCCCGCGGGGCTCTGTCCGCCTGGACCGCCGAGATGACGGAACGTCAGTGGTACGGCGGCCAGGAAGTGCGGCAGTCCCCGAAGGTCCAGCAGGCCCTGACACGTTGCTCGGGCGAGATCCAGGCGGCACAGCTACTCCTGGAGCAGGCCGCGCACCGCGCCGACCGGGAGCCGCCAAATCCCCTGAACGTTCCGGAGAATCAGCGGAACGCGGCCATGGCGGCCGAGCTTTGCGCCGGGGCCGTCGACCGGCTCTTCCGCACACAGGGAGTGCGGGCCCAGTCGGAGGGCGACCCGATCCAGCGGCGCTGGCGCGATGTCACCGCCGCGGCCGGGCACGCCACTCTGGGCTTCGAGCTCGCGGCAGCGGCGTACTCCAAAGCGGCGTTCGACCGCGCGGAAGGCGTACGGGCATGACGACCGCTACTCCCCTTACCTCAGTGGACGCGGGCACGGCGAACGCGGGCACGACGGACGCGGGCACGACGGACGCGGGCACGACGGACGCGGGCACGACGGACGCGGGCACGACGGAC
>NZ_JBTVYK010000037.1:0-76508 GCF_054788135.1 Streptomyces sp. O3 | reverse complement strand
GGGGGGGGGGCGGGGGGGGGGGGGGGGGGGGGGGGGGGGGGGGGGGGGGGGGGGGGGCGCGCCCCGAGGAACCCGGCCGTCACGGGCTCACTCCGTACGCACCGGGCGCTCATCGCATACGCGGTGAGCACGCGCGGCGCACTCATTCCGTACGCAGGCCGTCCGGGCGCATCAGCCGCAGCAGCACCGGCAGACTGAGGGCCGTGACCAGCAGGACGACGCCCGCGCCGATCCCCGACATGGTCAGCACGCTCGCCCAGTCGACCCGGACCGGGGTGCTGGTCATCGCCAGCAGGGCCGCGCCGAGCCCGATCCCCACCCCGGCCGAGAGCACCAGACCGAGCCCCACCGGGATCGCGGCCTGCCACAGGACCGACCGGCACAGCGTGCGCCGCCGGGTGCCGAAGGCGACCAGCGCGGACAGCAGCTTCCTGCGCTCGCGCAGCTGCTCCAGCTGCGACACCAGCAGACTGGCGCCGATCAGGAGCATCACGCAGGCCGCGCCGATGAACAGGCCGGTGCGGATCGAGGCGAAGCGTCCCGACTGGGTGGTGGCCGTGTAGTCGTACGCGAACACCTGCGGGTCGGTCAGCGCGGCGGCGTTGCGCACGTGCTCGCGCGCGTCCGGCACGGACGTGTCGATCTGGATGTCGATCGCGCCCCGCATCACGGCGTCCGCTGTGCTGGGCAGCGCGGACGGTGTGGCCAGCATGCCGACGGAGTGGGAGCCGTCCGGGGCCTTACGGCCGGTGGCCCGCAGCGGCTTGGCAGGGATTGTCCACGTCACGTCGGACGCGGGCAGCTCGCTGTAGCCAGGCTCGAGGTATACCTTCCCGCCCGGCTTGGCGATCTCGGCCGGGTCCGGATAGCCGTCGTACTCGTCCATGCCCTCCGGGGCCGGTACGTAGAACACGTCGCCGTCCCGGCACGACGGCAGGTCCGCCAGCTCGCGCAGGGTCGCGCAGTCGCCGACGGTCAGTTGCACGACGTCCTCGGGGTCCTTCGCCCGCACGGCCAGATACGTGGACACCACGGGCCAGGTGCCGCGCACGCCCTCCTGGCCCTGGAGCCGCCTGTTCGCCTCGGCCGTCTGGCGGGCGGCGTCGGGCCCCTGGGGCACGCTGACCGCCATCTGGGCGCGGTCCAGGTCGGCCCCGGTCCGCTCGGTGAAGTCGCCCTCCACCCCGGTGAACAGCATCTGGAGCGCGATCGCCCCGGCCACCGCCACCGCGATGCCGTTGACCGTGGTGGCCGCCGTGCCGCTGCTCAGCTGGAGCCGACGTACGGCCAGCTGCCAGGACACCCCGCCGCTGTCCAGGCGGCGCACGCACGCCTCGACCAGCCAGGGCAGCAGCGCGGTGATCCCCACCAGGATCAGGACGACGCCGGCGGTCACCATCCACTCGCTGAACTCGCCGCCGCGGTCGCCCTGCCCGAACATCGGGTAGAGCAGCGCGAGTCCGGCCAGCGGCAGCAGCGGCCGCCACCACAGACGCCGCTGCCTGGGCTTGGCCGTGCGGACCACGCCGAGCGGCTCGATCACCACGCCGCGCAGCGCGAACAGGGTCACCGCCACGGCGGCGGCCGGCACCGCGAGGGCGACCAGCAGCGCCAGCACGGGCGACGGATTCAGGTCGTACGAGAACACGCTGCGGTCGAACAGCTCCACCCCACTGGCGAACTCCCGCGCCCCCAGGAAGAACACCGCCCCGAGCAGCAGCCCGAGCAGCGCCCCGGCGAAGGCCTCGCCCGCGGCGATCCGGCGCGCCATCCGGCTGTCGGCCCCGACCAGCCGCAGCGCGGCCAGCCGCCGGTCCCTGCGGTCGCCGCCGAAGCGTACGGCCGCGGCGATGAACACCCCGACCGGCATCAGCAGCACCACGAAGACGACCAGCGCGAGCAGCGTCAGAATGGGGCCCATGGCCTCCTCGGCGGGCGGCTCGCCGAAGCCGTCGATCCGCGCGACCGGGTGTCCGCCGGGGGAGGCCGTCAGGGTGTCCGAGCCCTGGTAGTAGGCGAGTTCGGTGGGTCCGACCAGGCCGCTGTCGCCGATGGTCCCGATCACCCGGTCGGGCAGGCGGCGGGCGAGCAGCTCGCCTTCGGAGGACTTCAGGAGCTTGTCCAGGGCGGGGGACACGACGATCTCGCCCGCGCCGGGGAGCCTCTCGACGCCGGGCGGCCTGGGGGCGTCGGGGCCCTCGGCGCGCAGCAGGCGGCCCCGGACGCCGTCGTCGCGGAAGTAGGTGTCGACGCGGGTGATCAGCAGCGTGTCGTCGGCCTCGGTCATCACCTCGCCGCCGAATCCGAGCGCGTCATAGCGTGCGGCGTCGCGGTCGCCGCGGGCCTGGAGCGCGTTCGGCACGGCCGTGGTGACCAGCAGCAGGGTCACGCCGAGGCCGACGCCGACGGCGGTCAGCAGCGTACGGAACCAGCCCTCGCGGCCGCCCCCGACGGCGAACCGTATGCCCATGCCCAGGTCGCGGACCCAGACGCCGAGCGGGCCGGGAGCCGCGGCGGGCCGCGGGGGCGCCGGAGCCGAGGACGGGGGAGGAGACGGAGAAGGAGACGGGGCCGGGGGTGGGGAGAGCGCGGTCATACGGCCCGCTCCATGTCCCGTGACCTGCCGTCCCGTACGACGATCTCGCGGTCCGAGTACGCGGCGACCCGCGTCTCGTGGGTGACCAGGACGACGGCCGCGTTGGTGGACCGCGCGGCCTCGGTGAGCAGGTCCATGACGCGCTCGCCGTTGAGCGAGTCCAGCGCGCCGGTCGGCTCGTCGGCGAAGATCAGCCGCGGCCCGGTGACCAGCGCGCGGGCGATGGCGACGCGCTGGCCCTGGCCGCCGGAGACCTCGCCCGGACGCTTGCCCCTGAGGTCGTCGACCTCCAGGCGCTCCATCCAGTGCAGCGCGGCGCGCTCGGCCTCCTTGCGCTTGACGCCGGTCAGCCGCAGCGGCAGCGCGACGTTCTCGACACAGGTCAGCTCGGGCACCAGCTGGCCGAACTGGAAGACGAAGCCGAACTCGGTGCGGCGCAGCGCGCTGCGCTCGGCGTCGCTCATCGCGGACAGCTCGCGGCCCTGATAGGAGATCGTGCCCGAGTCGGGCGGCACGATCCCGGCCAGGCAGTGCAGCAGCGTGGACTTGCCGGACCCGGAGGGGCCCATCACGGCGACGATCTCGCCCGCGTGCAGCGAGAAGTCCGCGCCGTCCAGGGCGTTGGTCGGGCCGTAGGCCTTGCGCAGGTCGCGGGCGGTCAGCAGGGCGCCGGTGCTGGCGCTGGCGCTGGTGCTGGCGCTGGTGCTGGTGCTGGCGCTGGTGCTGGTGCTGGTGCCGGTGGCGTGCGAGGTCATGCGCCTATCGCCTTTCCGAGCTTGTCGAGACGTGCGGCGGTCAGTTCGAGCCAGCGCAGGTCGGCTTCGAGGTGGAACAGGGCGTGGTCGCAGATCAGCTGGTCGGCGAGGTCGCCCCGGCGCTTGCGGTCGGTGAGGATGCGCATCATCCGCAGGTGCTCGGCGCGCTGGGTGTCGAGCAGGTCGGCCGCGTCCCGGTCGGTGAGCAGGGCGAGCACGACCTTGGTGTAGAGGGTCGAGGTCAGATACGGCTCGGGCTTCTCGGGCGTGGCCAGCCAGCGCTCGACGTCGGTGATCCCGGCCTCGGTGATCGCGTACCGCTTGCGCTCGGGGCCGTCGCCCGCCTCTATGCCGTCGACCTCCACGAGGCCGTTCTTCAGGAGGCGCGACATGGTCGAGTAGACCTGCCCGTAGTGCAGCGGCTTGTCGTGGCCGAACTTGTCGTCGAAGGCGCGCTTGAGGTCGTAACCGTGGCGCGGGCCGGACTCCAGGAGTCCGAGCAGAGTGTGACCGATGGACATGGCGAGCACTGTACAGGGTGTGTATACCTGCCGTGTATACACCTCGCGTATACCGCCGGGGACGCGCCCGCGTCGAAATCCAGTGCGAGGTGGAGGGCAACCTTCCGTGCCTCTGGGGAGTCGGTTCCGTAGAGGGCGGGTGCTGATTGTCACGTCCCCAAAAGACCGGATGGCACGTCGTTTGTCCCTATCGCCGGTGTTAGCTTTCAGAGCTGACCCGTGGGGGACCCCAGTGACTGGAGCAACGGAGCAATGAGCCGAGCGGAAGCCCAACGACCGCGCCAGCCCGGCGCGCGCCGCGGCATACGCCGCTTCTTCACCTGGAAGAAGATCCTCGGCACGTTCTTCGGCCTGTGCCTGCTCGGCATGGCCGGGTTCGTCGGCCTGTATCTGTACGTCGACGTCCCCGAGGCGAACGCCGAGGCGGAGCTCCAGAGCAACGTCTACAAGTACAGCGACGGCTCGGTCCTCACCCGCAGCGGCAAGCTCAACCGGGAGATCGTCGGCCTGGACCGGATACCCGAGGACGTCCGGAACGCCTTCGTCGCCGCCGAGAACAAGTCCTTCTACAAGGACAAGGGCGTCGACCTCAAGGGCACCGCCCGCGGTGTGCTCAACACCGTCCGGGGCAAGGGCAAGCAGGGCGGCTCGACGATCACCCAGCAGTACGTCAAGAACTACTACCTCACCCACGACCAGACGGTCAGCCGCAAGCTCAAGGAACTGGTCATCGCCCTCAAGGTGGACCAGAAGAAGAGCAAGGACGACATCCTCGTCGGCTATATGAACACCGCGTTCTACGGCCGCAGCGCCTACGGCGTCCAGGCCGCGGCCCAGGCCTACTACGGCGTCGACTCCGAGGACCTGACCGTCGAACAGGGCGCCTACCTCGCCGCGCTGCTCCAGGCGCCGAACCAGTATGACTGGGCGCTGGCCACCGACCGGGGCAAGGCGCTGGCCAAGGAGCGCTGGAACTACGTCCTGGACAACATGGTCGAGATGGGCTGGCTGGACGCCGGGGAGCGGGCCGGGATGACCTTCCCGGTGCCCCAGAAGCCCAAGCCGGTGGCGGGCCAGCAGGGTCAGGTCGGCTATCTGGTGGACGCGGCCAACAAGCAGCTCCAGGCGAGCGGCGTGTCCCAGGCCGAGATCGAGGCGGGCGGCTGGACCGTCACCCTCAACATCGACAAGAAGAAGCAGAAGCAGCTGGAGAAGTCGGTCAAGGGCCAGCTCACCGACCAGCTCAAGCCGGACGCCAACGAGGTCGACGCGGCCGTCCAGGCGGGCGCCGCGTCCGTCGACCCCGAGACCGGGCAGGTACTGGCCCTGTACGGCGGCGTGGACTACGTCAAGCACTACCAGTCCAACGCCACCCGCGCCGACTACCAGCCCGCGTCCACCTTCAAGCCGGTGATCCTCGCCGCCGCGCTGGAGCACGAGGCCACCACGCAGGACGGCGAGCCGATCACCGCGAGCACCGTGTACGACGGCGACAGCGGGGTCCCGGTCAAGGGCAGCGACGTCAAGTACGCGCCGCCGAACCAGGGCAACCGCGATTACGGCCCGGTCACCGTCCAGCGCGCCATGAACAAGTCGATCAACTCCGTCTTCGCGCAGATGGGCGTGGACGTCGGCATGGACAAGGTCTTCGAGACCGCGACCGCCCTCGGCATGGACCTGGAGGGCCAGCAGGCCGTGCCCGCCCAGGCGCTCGGCACCATGGGCGCCAGCCCGCTCCAGATGGCCGGGGTCTACGCGACCCTCGCCAACCACGGCAAGAAGGTCACCCCCGCGATCGTGAAGTCCGCGGAGCACATCAGCGGCAAGGCCGACCTCGGGAACCCGATCGGCGACCAGGTGATCAGCCGCGCCGCCGCCGACTCCGTCACCTCGGTGCTGACCGGCGTGGTCGACGACGGCACGGGCTACGCGGTGCGCAACGCCAGCCAGGACGTCGCGGGCAAGACCGGCACATCGGACGACTTCAAGTCCGCGTGGTTCGTCGGCTACACCCCGAAGCTGGTCACCGCGGTCGGACTCTTCGGCGAGCAGCCGGAGACCAGCAAGCAGGTCTCGCTGCGCGGTATGACGGGCACGCAGGGCGGGGGCGTCGCCGGAGGCGACTTCCCGGCGAAGATCTGGGCCACGTACACCTTCGGCGTCATGGGCGCGCCGTCCGAGTTCGACCTGGACACGTCCATGGGCTCGGCGGTCACCGAGCCGCCCGAGCCGACGGAGAGCAGCTCGCCGACGCCGACCGAGTCCCCGTCGTCCGAGCCCCCGACGACACCGCCGCCGAGCACGGAGGCGCCGACGACCGAGCCCCCGACGCAGGAGCCGACGACGCCGACGACACCGCCGACGCTGGAGCCGGAGCAGCCGACGATCGAGCCGACCAAGCCGACCGACCCGACGGTGGAGCCGGACCCGACGCAGACGACGGTGGACCCGGACCCCACGATCGGCATCCCCGAGCAGCCCGGCGGCCCCGGAGACCGCGTGGACGGGCAGGGCCCGGACCAGGACGACTGACCGCAGCGGACCTCTCGGGCCTGGCGGCGACTGGGACCGGGGTCAGCCGCCGGGGCGCGGCGGGGGTCAGCCGCCGTTGACGCGGGTGGCGATGTCGTCGCCGAGCTCCTCGTCGACATTGCGCCAGTACTGGAACGCACGCTCCAGGACCGGCCGCGAGACCCCCTGCGCCAGGTGCCCGCTGGCGTTCGACACCAGCCGTTCCCGCGCGGCGTCGTCCAGCACCTGCCGCACCAGCGCGCCCGCCTGCCCCCAGTCGTCGTCCGCGCGGCGCGGCCGGTACGCCTCGCGCACCATCTCGCCCGCCGACGCCCAGCCCGCCGGGTCCCCGAAGGCGGACACATCGGCGGCCGGACCGCCGTAGGAGTTGGGCGCGTACACCGCCCTGACCCGCGCGGGCTCGTACCGCATCGGGCCGTCCTTCGCGTACGAACCGACCTGCGAGCGCGGCCGGTTCGGCGGCAGCTGCGCGTAGTTCGGACCGACCCGGTAGCGGTGCGCGTCCGGGTACGAGAAGAGGCGGCCGAGCAGCATCCGGTCCGGCGACGGGCCGATGCCCGGCACCAGGTTCGACGGCTCGAAGGCGGCCTGCTCGATATGGACGAAGTAGTCCTCCGGGTTCCGGTGCAGGGTCATCCGGCCGACCTCGATCAGCGGGTAGTCGCCGTGCGGCCACACCTTGGTCAGATCGAAGGGGTTGAAGCGGTAGTCGGGCGCGTGGTCGAACGGCATGACCTGCACATGGACCGTCCAGCTCGGCGCGTTCCCGTCCCTGATCGACTCGAACAGGTCGCGGCGGTGTGCGTCCGGGTCCTCGCCCGCGAGCGCGTCCGCCGTGCTCTGCGGCAGGAACGCCACGCCCTGGTCGGTCTTGATGTGGTACTTGACCCAGAACCGTTCGCCGCCGCCGTTGATCCACATATAGGCGTGTGACGAGTAACCGTTCATATGCCGGTACGACTTCGGGATGCCCCGGTCGCCCATCAGCCACGTCACCATGTGCGCGGACTCCGGGGACAGCGTCCAGAAGTCCCACTGCATGTCGTGATCGCGCAGCCCGCTGTCCGGGCGGCGCTTCTGCGAGCGGATGAAGTCCTGGAATTTCATCGGGTCGCGGACGAAGAAGACCGGGGTGTTGTTCCCCACCAGGTCGTAGTTGCCCTGCTCGGTGTAGAACTTGAGCGCGAAACCGCGCGGGTCGCGCCAGGTGTCGGGCGAGCCCTGTTCACCGGCGACCGTCGAGAAGCGGGCCAGCAGCTGGGTGTGCTTGCCGGGGCGGAACAGGTCGGCCTTCGTGAACTGGCTGACGTCATTGGTGACTTCAAATGTCCCGTACGCGCCCGCGCCCTTGGCGTGCACCACCCGCTCGGGGACCCGCTCGCGGTTGAACTGGGCCATCTTCTCGATCAGATAGTGGTCCTGGAGCAGGATCGGGCCGTCGGGGCCGACCGTGAGCGAGTACGCGTCGCTCTCCACCGGGATACCGGAGTTGGACGTGGTGTACGGGACCTTGGGGTACGGGTCGCTCCGCGGGTTCTCGGGCATGGCCGGATTCACCGTCTTCCCGTGGCCGTCGTCGTTCAGACGCCAGTCAACTCCGCCGCTGCCACACGGGCAACATTTACACCCCCGTACGGCCCCCGTACGGCCCACGGCCCGTCCACGGCCCGTCCACGCCCCGCCCTCGACTCCGGCCTCGAAGCCGTGCCTATGTCTGGTTGAGCTCGAACCAGACCACCTTTCCGGTCGAGAGCCGGGTCGCGCCCCAGCGCCTGGCCATGCGGTTGACCAGGTACAGCCCACGGCCGTCCTCGTCGGTGGCCCGCGCCTGCCGCAGCCGGGGCAGCTGCGGCACGTCGTCGCCGACCTCGCAGCGCAGCACGTCCGTACGCAGCAACCGCAGCGTCACCGGGCGGGTCGCGTACCGCACGGCGTTCGTCACCACCTCGCTGACCAGCAGCTCCACCGAGTCCGTGAGCTCCTCCAGGCCCCAGCGCAGCAGGGCGCGTCTGGCCAGGCGGCGGGCGCGGGACGGCGCGGTGTCCTCCGGCTCCAGGTACCAGTACGCGACATCGCTGGGCGTGATGCCGTCGAAGCGGGCGGCGAGCAGGGCGATGTCGTCGTCCCGGTCGCCCGGACCGAGTATCTCCAGGACCTCGTCGCACAGCGCCTCAAGCGGCGGCGGGTGGTCGGGGCCGGTCAGCCGGGCAGTGGCGGCCATCCGCTCCCGCAGCTGCTCGATCCCGGTCCACACGTCCCGCAGCCGGGACTCGACCAGGCCGTCCGTGTAGAGCAGCAGCGTCGCCCCGGCCGGGGCGTCCAGCTCCACGGCCTCGAAGTCGACGCCGCCGACGCCGATCGGCGCGCCCGGCGGCACCCGCAGCACCTCGGCGCGGCCGCCCAGGTGCAGCAGCACCGGGGGCGGGTGGCCCGCGTTGGCGATGGTGATGCGGTGCGCGACCGGGTCGTACACCGCGTACAGACAGGTCGCCATGCGGTCGCTGCCGAGCCGCTGGGCCTGCTCGTCCAGGTGGTGCAGCACCTCCTGCGGGGGCAGGTCGAGGCCCGCGAGGGTCTGTGCGGTGGTGCGCAGCTGGCCCATGATCGCGGCCGAGGTCATGGAGTGGCCCATGACGTCGCCGACGACCAGGGCGACCCGACTGCCGGGCAGTGGGATCGCGTCGTACCAGTCGCCGCCGACGCGGGCCGTCTCGGCGGCCGGGAGATAGCGGCTGGCGAGCCGTACGCCGGTGGGCTGCGGGAGGGTCTCGGGCAGCATGGTGCGCTGCAACTCGTCCGCGATGTACGCCTCGCGGCCGTACAGCACGGCCTTGTCGATGCCGAGCGCGGTGTGGGTCGCCAGCTGGGCGGCCACCAGCAGGTCGTCGGGATCGAAGGCGGTACGGTCGGGCCGCCGCAGGAACACGGCGGCGCCGATCACCCGGCGACGCCCGCGCAGCGGCGCGAGGATCGCGCGGGGGCCCGACGGCACGGTCCAGCCGTCGCCGAGCAGCTCGGGCAGCGCGCCGTCGGCGTCCTCCGCGTCGGCGAACACCGGGCGCACCCCCCGGAGCACCTCGGCGAGCGCCCCGCCCGGACGCACCTCGCACAACTCGGCTGCGGGCGTGTCGCCAGACTGAAACTGCAACACAGCAGACACCACGCGCCGCTCAGCCCACTGCGCAGTCTCACCACCGGCGACTGCTGCCCCGGCAGCGGAGGCGGGGGCCCCGGCGGCGGACGCGGCTGGCCCGGTGCCGGACGCGGGGGCCCCGGCGGCGGGTGTGGGGGCCGGTTCGGGGGAGTTGGCCGAGTCGGCTGGGGCGGCCGGAGCGGCTGGGCCGGTTGAGTTGCCGGAGCTGGCCGGGTCGGCGGAGCTGGCCGGTTTGGCGGACGCGGCCGGTCCGGTGAGGCTGGCCGGATGCCCCGCGGGGCTGGCCGAGTCGGCGGGACCGGCTGATACGGCTGAACCGGTCGGGTCGGCAGACGCGACGGGTCCGGCGGACCTGGCCGGAGCGGCTGGGCCGGTCGAGTCGCTGGAGCTGGTCGAGTCGGCGGGCGTGGCCGGTCCGGTGAGGCTGGCTGGGCTAGCCGAATTGGCGGGGCTGGGCGTGGTGGCTGGGCGGGGGGAGTCGGGTGTGTCGGTCACCTCATCCAGTAGCCGGAGCTGGTCGGTGCGGCGCAGGCGCAGCAGGACCGGGCCGACCGGGCGTTCGTCGCCGACCGGCAGCGGGTCACGCAGGTAGACCAGGATCGCGTCCGAGAACGTCGGCACGGTCGCCCGGCACAGGCCCATCACGATCTCGTCGAGGTCTATCCCGCGCGCGATCCGCCGCGTCGCGGCTCCGACGAACCGCAGCCGGTCACCTTCCCGCCGCCCGCCGCGCCCGCCGATCGCGGGCCCACTCGGCCCGCCGGGTGAGCCGTTGCCGGGCCCGCCGGGGCCACCCGTGGCCCCGCTCCCGGTGTCGGCGGCCTCCGCCCCCGTGACGGGGCGCGGCCAGGGACCGGGCTCACCGCGCACCGGCAGCTCTCCGGCGCCGGTCGCCGCGTGCCGCGTGTCACCGGCGGGGGCGCTGGCCGGGGCCGCCGGGGCGGTGCGGCGAGTGCCGTCGGTGGGCTGGCGCGGGATGGCGTCCTGCGGCCGCCGCTCGGGCCCCCGCTCCGCTCCGGACTGAGCCCTGCGCTCACCCCCGCGCTTCGGCTCGCGTTCCCGCCGCCGCTCCGGCTCGTGCTTGGGCCGCGGCCGCGGCCGTACCGGCTCGTCCGACGCGGGACGCGGCCGCGCCCGGTGGCTCGCGGGGTCCGTCGGGTCGGGGCTCGCGGGCTGGGCGTGCTCGGTACGGGCGGAGGCGTCGTCACGCGGGGACTGCGGGGACTGCGGGGACTGCGGGGACTGCGGGGACTGCGGGGACTGCGGGGACTGCGGGGACTGTGGAGGCTGCGGAGGTAAGGACGCGGTCGCGGCCGTCGGGGCTGCCGGACCCGTCGGACCCCCCGGACCCGCCGGACCCGCCGGGTCCGGGGGCCGGGCGGCGGCGGTGTCCGGTGAGTTCGGCGGCTCCGGGGCTCGCTGGCGTGCCCCGCGGGCGTCCGCGGGGGAGGTCGTCTCGGCCGTGCCGCACGGTCGACCCTCGTGCGATGTGGGGTGGTCCGTCACGCGTATGGCATCCGTCCGTCCGGGGCTGTGCGCCCGGCGTTCCCACGCCCCGTTGTGCGCGGCCCGGCGCAAGTCGTCCCGCAAGCCGGATACCCCGAATAGGTGTCTCCGGAACGGAACTTCCTCGCCATCGCGCCGGAACTCCCCGGCGGCCTCAGGGCCACCCCGGCGTACCTCTCGTTCACGTCCTGCCGCCCCTCAGTGACGTCCGTCAGTCAAATGCCAGGCGTGCTCCGGCCATTGCTGCCGTGCTGCCGGTACGCGCCCTTGCGGAGGCCGATCCTACGTTTGCACCACAGGGGCGCGGCAAGGGTCTCATGGGGACACACGCGCGGGCGTACGGTCCCAGTCATCCGGCAGCGCCGGTACGCGCCAGCCGGGATCGGGCCGCCAGTGCTGCCAGCCCGCCGTGAACGGCTCCCCCCACGCCTCGATCTCCGCGACCGCGGCCCGGCCCGCCGCCCGTACCGCACGCGCCTGCTCCCGGTCCATCAGCCCGGCCCGCTGCGCCTGGGCGAACTCGTCCTCGTCGCGCCAGCGCCAGCTGCGGTCCGGGTAGACCGAGATGTCCAGGAAGTGATCCTCTGAGTCGACCCCGCCCGACCAGCGCGTACGCGGCGCCTCAAGGTTGACGTACCAGCTCCTGAACCGCCAGCCCGGCTCCCAGAACAGCCACACCGACCACGGCTGCCCCGGCCGCGCCAGCTTCAGCACGCCCGTGCCGAACCAGCGGTCGCGGCGCACCGTGCGCGGCTTGGTGTACCGGGTGGCGAGCGGTTCGTGGTGTACGGGCGTGCCGTCGGCCAGCACCGGTTTGACGCACTCGGTGCCGGGCGCGAGCCACACGGCGAGCAGCTCGTCGGTGTCCCGGACGACGGTCACGGGGCGGCAGATGTGCGGGCGCGGGCCGCCGTTCTCCCGGTACCGCCACAGGATGTGGCTGCCCGGCGCCCAGCGCGCCGCCGTGTGCTCATTCATGCGCAGATCCTAGGCGCCGGGGGAGGGCCGAGCCGGGCGACCGAGTCAGGTCAGAGGAGTCAGGGACGCGTCATCCGCAGCACGTCCAGCGCCGCGTCGAGCTGCTCGACCGTGAGGTCGCCCCGCTCGACGTACCCGCCCGCCAGCACCACCTCACGGATCGTGCGCCGCTCGGCGAGCGACCGCTTGGCGACCTTCGCCGCCTCCTCGTACCCGAGGTACTTGTTCAGCGGCGTCACCACGGACGGCGACGACTCGGCGTACTCGCGGGCCCGCTCGGCGTTGGCCGTGATCCCGTCGACCGTACGGTCGGCCAGGACGCGGGACGCGGCGGCCAGCAGCCGCACCGACTCCAGGACGTTCTTGGCGATCACCGGCAGCATGACGTTCAGCTCGAAGTTCCCGGCCGCGCCCGCCGCCGCGACCGTCGCGTCATTCCCGGTCACCTGGGCGGCGACCATCAGCACCGCCTCCGGGATCACCGGATTGACCTTGCCCGGCATGATCGACGAACCCGGCTGGAGATCGGGCAGGTTGATCTCGGCGAGCCCAGTGCGCGGCCCGGACGCCATCCAGCGCAGATCGTTCGCGATCTTCGTCAGGCCGACCGCGATCACCCGCAGCTGCCCGGAGGTCTCCACGATCGCGTCCCGCGCGCCCTGCGCCTCGAAGTGGTCGCGCGCCTCGGTGAGCGGCAGCCCGGTCGCCCGCGCGACCTCGGCGATCACGGCCGCCGAGAACCCCGGCGGCGTGTTGATGCCGGTGCCCACGGCCGTGCCGCCGAGCGGCAGTTCGGCCAGCCTCGGCAGCGCGGACCGCAGCCGCTCGACGCCGTACCGCACCTGCGCCGCGTAACCGCCGAACTCCTGACCGAGCGTCACGGGCGTGGCGTCCATCAGGTGGGTCCGCCCGGACTTCACGACCTCGGCGAACTCCTCGGCCTTGCGCTCCAGCGAGGCCGCCAGGTGCTCCAGGGCCGGGATCAGATCCCCGGTCACGGCCGCGGTGGCGGCGATGTGGATGGACGAGGGGAACACGTCGTTGGACGACTGCGACGCGTTCACCTGGTCGTTGGGGTGGACGGCACGGCCCAGGCGCTCCCCGGCGAGGGTGGCCAGCACCTCGTTGGCGTTCATGTTGGACGACGTACCCGAACCGGTCTGGAAGACGTCGACCGGAAAGTGCGCGTCCCAGCGCCCCTCCGCGACCTCGGCGGCGGCGTCCTGGATCGCCGCGGCCACCTCCCCGTCGATGACGCCGAGTTCGGCGTTCACCTTGGCCGCGGCCGCCTTGATCCGGGCCAGCGCCGCGATGTGCGCGGACTCCAGGCGCTGCCCCGAGATCGGGAAGTTCTCGACGGCGCGCTGGGTCTGGGCGCGCCACTTGGCGTGCGCGGGAACCCGCACCTCACCCATGGAGTCATGCTCGGTCCGGTACTGATCGTTTTCCTGCGTCATCATGATCGCCTCCAAAAAAGTTGAGCGTTTGTCTTGTTCGGACTATTCCCAACTCGCTTACCGGCCAGTAAATACCGGTGGTAACTGTGAATCGGGGAGGCTCCGTGCAACACACCAGAAGCAGGTCCACACGCCACACACGGCACATCCGCCCACGCGTCAGATGCGCCGTCGCCGCCGTCGCGGCGGCGGCCGTAGCCCTCATCGGGCTCAACGCCCCCGCCGCCGCGGCCGAGTCCGCTGCCACGGCCCCGGCATCGGCCCCGCTCCCGCCCGAACTGGAGGAGATCCGCGCCGCCGAGGCGACCGAGCTCTACGGCGACCCGGCCGAACGCCCCATGAACGAGCGTCAGACCGGCCTGATCTCGCTCGGCGACAGCGAGATCTCCGGCGAGGGCGCCGGATCGTACGAACCCGGCACCGACGGCCCGGACAACTGGTGCCACCGCTCCGAGGACGCCGCGATCCACCGCACCGGCATCCCGGCCGACCAGACGTACAACGTCGCCTGTTCCGGCGCGTACTCGGGCAACATCAAGATCGGCGGCAACAAGCAGTACGCCGACGAACTCGTCCAGAGCGACAGCCTCGCCATCAAGGCCAGGAACACGAAGATCAAGATGGTGCTGCTGGTCGCGGGCGCCAACGACGACCTCCAGTTCGGCCCGGTCATGACCGACTGCGTGGTCCGCTGGTTCACCCTCCAGGGCCCCTGCGAGCCCAAGTACGCCCCCGGCTGGCAGGGCAGGGTCGACGGCCTCCAGCCCAAGGTCGAGGACACGGTCGCCGACCTGCGCACCGTGATGCGGGACGCGGGCTACGCGGACGACTCGTACCAGCTCGTCGTGATGAGCTACCCGAGCCCCATCGGCCCGGACATCTACGACAACCCGAACTATCCCGGCAAGATCCCCGGCGGCTGCACCGGCTACGACTCGGACGCGGCCTGGGGCCGCGACTACGCCGTGCCCACCTTCGAGACCGGCATCCGCGCCGCCGCGCGCAACAGCGGCGCGACCTACCTCGACAGCTCCCGCCTCTTCCACGGCCACGAGGTCTGCTCGTCCCAGACCTGGGCCCGCGGCCTCTACCTCGACCTGACCAACCCCTTCCCGCCGGACGAGAACTCCGCGCGCCAGTCCTTCCACCCCAACGCGACCGGCCATGGCGCCTTCGCCTCCTGCCTCACCCAGCTGTACGAGTCAGGCCTGGCCGAGGCCAGTTGCGTCGACCCGGCGAGCACGGGCAGCCCGAAGCTGTATCCGGGCGTCCTGAGCGAGAAGTTCGCCCCGCTCAAGAACACGGCCACCGGCACCTGCGTCGACGCGAACGGCGCCAGCAGCCGCAACGGCACGGACATCATCGGCTGGGACTGCCACGGCGAACGCAACCAGGGCTGGTGGTACGACGAGACCGCCCAGTCACTGCACATCGAGCAGAGCCACGACCGCTGCCTCGACGTCCCCGAGGGCACCTACACCGAGGGCGCCCCCCTCACCCTCTGGAACTGCCACGGCGGCGCCAACCAGAACTTCACCAACGACTCGGGCACCCTCCGCCCGGCCGAAGCACCCGGCCTCTGCGTGACGTTGGCCGCGCCCAAGGACCGCGTGAAACTCCAGAAGTGCGACGGCTCAGCGAACCAGCGCTTCGCGTAACCTCCGCACGTCCGTAATCCGCACGTCCGTAATCCGCACGTCCGAAACGCGACGGGCCGCCCTCCGGAGTGGTGGAGGGCGGCCCGCCCGCTGAGTCGATATCAGGGCTACTTCAAGACAGATGATCGAGAGGCCCGGCATACTGTAAAGCGGATACCCGCAGCTCATTGTGAGATCCGGATGAACCGACCTTGTCTGTTGGCTGAATCTGAGCTGGTGGAGTGATCGGTTTACGGGGTAGTGTTCCTATGCACCCAGCGGGCTCAAAGGTTGAGCCCGCCAGGTGTATCGAGTCCTTATTGACCGTGAGGATTCGGCGACAGTTCAGTAATCGGGGGATGGGAGCCCTGGGGGCCTTTCGGTTTCCACGCCTGCTGGGCCTTCTTGATGGTTTCATTCCCCTTGCGACGACGTAAGGGAAGACTCGAATGAACCGTAATGCCCTGCGGATGGCGGCCGTTTCGGCTGTCGCCGCCGTTGCCCTTGGCGGGACCGCTGGCCTGGCTCAGGCCTCCCAGGCCTCTGAGGTCACAACCCGGACCGTCTCGGTCACGCAACAGGCTGAGACCCAGCAGGCTGCGCGCGCCCTGTTGGCGAGCCCTCTGGCCGCCAGCCTCTCGACCGCCGAGCGGGCCGAGGTGAACGCCATAGCCAGCGGCCAGGTCACGCCCGCCAGCAAGTGGGACCTCATCTGGAAGGCCTTCAGTAAGGTCAAGGGCTTCGCGAAGGCCGTTGCCGGGTCGTACAAGACCTTCAAGGCTTGGTACAACGACCTGTCCTGGTGGCAGAAGCTTCCGCTGAGGGCCGTCATGCCGGGGATGACCCTGTGGGACATCTACCAGCATTTCCACTAGGGATGGCTGGCCAGGGGGCACTGTGCCAACGCCTTCTGGGTGAGTAATAGTGGTGTTGCCGGGGCCTGCCCGGGCAGGCCCCGGCAACACGAGCGATCGAGAACATGGAGCGGCCAGGATGACCGACACCAAGTCCCCCGGCGCTGCCACCGAAGGCACCTGGGCGCTGCCTCTGCTGGTGCTCGCTCCGGTGGCGCTGATCAGATTCCTCGCGGAACCTTCCGCGCTCTGGGGCGCTGTTTCGTGGGGACTGCTCGCTCTTTCCGCCCTATTGGTCGGGATCGGATGGATGGCAGTGTTCCGGCGTGGGGTCCAGGGGTCTGCCGGGTGGGGTACCTGCATTCTTGTCCATGCGGTTCTGGCTTGGCAGCTGATTGCCCTTCTGGGGGAATAGGTCAAGTCGACCATATTTGCGCAACTCTGCCTGTCGCCAGGTTGGTAATCGGGGGAAGAGGACCGAGAGTCATTCGGTTTCCACGCCTGCTTGACTCCCTGCGGGCCTCCTCCCCCTTGCGATAACGCACGATAAGTCTACACGAAACCCGGATATCAGAATCCGATGGCTGGTTGGCCCAAGGCGTCGTCGGTCAGCACCTACCGGCGGTCGACGGGTGAAGGAAGAGTGCGGTGAACAAAGGTGACGTGCTCGTCGAGGCCCAGGGGCTTGGGCTGTCCTTCGGCCCTAAGCGGGTTCTGAACGACGTCTCGCTCACCCTGCGCGCTGGTGAGGTGACTGGGTTCGTCGGTGCCAACGGAGCCGGAAAAACCACAACGATTCACCTCATACTGGGGCTCCGGAGGGGCGAAGGGCGGACCCTCTTCCTCGGCAGCCCCCTGTGCAAATGGGGTGCCCCTGGGACTGTCATCGGTGCGGTCCTGGGAGGCGTAGCCGGGCACCCCAGGCACCGTGTGCGCGCCCACCTGCGCATGGTGGCCGCAGGATCAGCAGTCCCCGACAACCGCGTCGACGAACTGCTGGAGACTGTCGGGCTGGCCGATGCCGCCCACTTGAGGCTTGCGGAGTTGTCTCTGGGCATGGCGCAGCGGGTGGGTATCACGCAGGCATTGCTGGGTGATCCGCCCGTGCTCATTCTCGATGAGCCTTCGAACGGGCTCGACCCTCATTCGATTCGCTGGCTCCGGGGCTTCCTGCGCGACCAGGCGAAGCAGGGCCGGTCTGTGCTGGTGTCCAGTCACCTCCTGGCCGAGATGGAGCAGTTGGCTGATCGAGTAGTGGTGTTGACCCGCGGCCAGGTCGTGGCGGCGGTGCCGATGACAGAGGTGCTGGAGCGGGCGGCCAGTCGGCGTGTGGTCACCGTCCAAGCGCCGGACTTGCCGAAACTGGCCCGTCTGGTGGCGGAACATGGTGGGCACCTCACCCCTACCGGCGAGCAGGGCGCGACGGTCATGGGCTTGGACCGTGTACGGATTGGCACTCTCGCACTGGAAGGCGGAGTGCCGCTGTACTGGCTCCACGAGGAGAGGCCATCGCTGGAGGACTTCTACCTCAGCGTCGCGGAAGAGGAGTTCAAGATCTCGTGACATCTGCCGCACTGAGAGCACCGGTGGCCGTTGGGATCGCCGAGGCGTTCCGCAGGGCATGTCGATACGAATGGCGACATCTGGCCGCACTGCGATCGACATGGATTCTACTCGGCATAGTGACGATCCTGAGCTTACTGGCGGGCATCACGGTCCTGCTCGACCTGAACGGGCAGCGTGCCGTCAGCTCCGTTGTAGTGGCGGATGCGATCGCGTGGACGCCACTGGCGACGCAGATCCCGGCCCTGTGCTTCTTCGTTCTGGTTCTGGGTACGGGGCCGGTCTCGACCGATCTGGTGTCGGGCGCGACACGGACAACCTGGCTGGCCGTGAACGGCCGCGGTACCGCATACGCGGCGAAGTGTGCGGTGGGTTTCACCGTCGGCTCCGGTGTGGCCGCCGCGAGTGCGCTGCTGGGAATGCTCTCGTGCGCGGTGACCTTGACGGTATCCGGTGCCACCCAACCGGCCTGGACGGAAGTCCTGCTGCCTGCCGCGCGGTTCGTCGGGTGGATGGGGTGCTGGGCGCTGCTGTGCATGGCTCTGGTCGCTCTGCTGCGGAGTCGCGTCATCTCCGTTCTGCTCCTCATTCTGTGGCCGCTGCTCGGGGAGCGTCTCATTGGCGTACTGCTCGGGTACGTGCCTGGGCTGGAAGGTGTGAGCGACTGGCTGCCGTTCGCGGCAGGCCGGGCGATGCTCACTGATGCGTCGGACTATTCCGGGGATGAGCAGGGTTTCGTGCAGGCGCTGATCGGCTCGCATCTGTCGACTCCGGCTGCCGTAGGGGTGTTCTTCCTGTATACGGGGGTCGTCACCGCTGCGGGGCTGTGGGCGTACTGCCGAAGAGACGCCGAGGCGGACTGATGCCCTTGGGCGGTCCGGTGGACCGCCTCTGGTCGTCGTCGGGAGTGTGCAAATCGGCGGTTGACGTCGAGAAGGTGAACGGCTCGCCGTGGCTGATCTGGTCTGCCGTCTGCCACTGTTCGTGCTCCAGCCAGGCGAACGCCCGCCGCGCTGCGTCCCGGTCCAGCGCGGGTGTCACGGTCCTGAGTGCCGTGCGAACCCATCGCACGGCCTGAGTCGCGCTGTGTGCCTCGAATGAGGCGGTAAGCGCGGCTTGTTGAGCCTTGCCTTCGCCGCCGTACGAGGCCGTGCACTCGCACCGGAATCCAGGGTGGGGCGCGATCGCCTTGCGCGTCAGCATGGTGCTCCTGGCTTGATCGTGAGTTCCGCCCAGACCGTCTTGCCGACGCCGATCCGGGGTGACACCCCCCAGTCGTCCGCCAGTGCGCACACCAGCAACAAGCCGCGTCCCGCGGTGTCGTCCTCGCCGGGCCTGTGGGGAGCGGGGAGGGCGTCGCTGGCGTCCGAGACCTCCAGCCGGACCGTGTCGCCGCGCAGCGTCAGCCGAGCCCCGATCTCTCGGCCCTTTGGTGCACGTGCATGCCGTACGGCGTTGGTGACCAGTTCCGACAGTAGGAGGGTGACCGTATCGGTCGTGTCGTCCGCGATGCCCCACGCTCTGAGGCGGTCTCGTAAGGCTGACCGGGCCTTGCCGACGCTTGCGGAATGGCGGGGCAGCCGCCACTCCGCAAGCTTGTCGACCTCTGCGGGGCCTGCTGTTGAAGCACCGTCGGGCATGACTCGCCCCCTGATTCCGGGTGACGGACAGGTCTGATTGCGCACAGATGATGCGTGATCACTCTGTGCGACATGGAACAGTCTGCTCTCGAACGCGTTCCTACAGCAACTGACTCTTTGGCACTAGTTCCATGATTTTTTTCGGGCGCTACTCTTGAAGCCCTGTCAGATCGCTTGGGAGGGGCTCTTTACGTGGCAGATTCACGCCCGACGATCCGTCGGCGCCGCCTTGCTGCGGTGCTGGTCAAGCTCCGAGAGGAGGCGGGGAAGACGCCCGCCGAGGCGGCGGAGCGCATCGGGTGTCACAGGACCAAGATCAGCCGTATCGAGAATGCCCAACTCGGGATCTCACTCGGCGAGTTGCGCGACCTGCTCACCTTCTATGGCGTGCAGGATCAGATGTATATGGAAGATCTCGTATCGCTGGCCCGAAGGGGCAGAGAGCCAGGATGGGTGCAGCGGGCGAGCCTCGCACGACCCTCGCTCTCTGACTTCATCGGGTATGAGGGGAGCGCCGACTGCATCCGTTCGTTCCAGGCGCTGTTGGTGGCTGGCCTCTTGCAGACGCCGGATTACGCACGGGCCGTGGTGCGCGCGGCTCCGTCCACGTTGACGGATGAGGAGGTTGACGCGTTCGTCACGGCACGGATGGAACGCCAAGAGCTCCTGAACCGGGGCGATGTGCCGCGCCTCTGCGTCATCGAAGGGGAAGCGGCGCTCCGTGTGAAGGTGGGCGGTGCTCAAGTCATGCGGAAACAGCTTGACCACCTGCTGGCGATGGCTGATCGTCCGAACGTGGAGCTTCAGGTTCTCCCGGACCGGGCGGGGGCACACGCTGGGCTGATGGGTTCGTTCGTGCTCTTCGGGTTCCCCACCCCCGGGTTCTCGGACGTCGTGGCTGTGGAGCACCGGACGGGAACGCTGTACATGGAGACCCCGGAGGAGGCCAGTCAGTACACGCTGATCTTTGATTCCCTCCGATCAATCGCCTTGAGTCCGGGGGACAGTCTCGACATGATCACCCGTGTGCGGAAAGAGCTGTAGCGAGGCAGCGGAGGGGAACAGGATGCGTGCCCTTGAACTTGGGAACGTGGTGTGGCGCAAGAGCACGTACAGCGGACAAGGGGGTGACTGTGTGGAGATCGCAGCTCTCCCGGCCGGATTCCACGCTGTGAGGGACTCCAAGTGCCCATGCGGCTTCGCGCTGGTCTTCCGCGCGGACGCGTGGGGCGCGTTCGTACGCGAGGTCAAAGACGTCGGCCCGGCTCGGTGACCGCCGCTGAGCGGTCCTGAAGGCAGCCGGAGGGCCCCGGCCGAGCGATCCGAGGCCCTCCGGTTACAGGGAGCGTCAGGCCTGGCCGGGGGCCCGGACCGGGATGTTGAGGATGGTCGGGGGCTCGGCGGGGGCCTGGAAGAAGTCGTTGCCCTTGTCGTCCACGACGATGAAGGCCGGGAAGTCCTCGACCTCGATCCTCCAGACCGCCTCCATGCCGAGTTCCTCGTACTCGACGACCTCGACCTTCTTGATGCAGTCCTGCGCCAGCCGGGCCGCCGGGCCGCCGATCGAGCCGAGGTAGAACCCGCCGTGCGCGCCGCACGCGTCCGTGACCTGCTGGGAGCGGTTGCCCTTGGCCAGCATCACCTTGGAGCCGCCCGCGGCCTGGAACTGCTCGACGTAGGAGTCCATGCGCCCGGCCGTGGTGGGGCCGAAGGAGCCGGAGGCGTAGCCCTCGGGGGTCTTGGCGGGGCCCGCGTAGTAGACCGGGTGGTCCTTCAGGTACTGCGGCATCTCCTCGCCCGCGTCAAGGCGTTCCTTGATCTTGGCGTGCGCGATGTCGCGGGCCACGACCAGCGGGCCGGTCAGCGAGAGCCGGGTCTTGACCGGGTGCTTGGTCAGCTCGGCCAGGATGTCGTCCATCGGCTGGTTGAGGTCCACGCGTACGACGTCGCTCTCGCCCTCGGTGGCGAGGTGCTCGTCGGTGGTCTCCGGCAGGAAGCGCGCCGGGTCCGTCTCCAGCTGCTCCAGGAAGACGCCCTCGGCGGTGATCTTCGCGACGGCCTGGCGGTCGGCCGAGCAGGAGACCGCGATCGCGACCGGGCAGGATGCGCCGTGCCGGGGGAGACGGATGACCCGTACGTCGTGGCAGAAGTACTTGCCGCCGAACTGCGCGCCGATGCCGATCTTCTGCGTCAGCTCGAAGACCTTCTCCTCCAGGTCCTTGTCCCGGAAGCCGTGGCCGAGCGGCGAGCCCGCGTCGGGGATCTCGTCCAGGTAGTGCGCGGAGGCGTACTTGGCGGTCTTCAGGGCGTACTCGGCGGAGGTGCCGCCGACGACGATCGCCAGGTGGTACGGCGGGCAGGCGGCCGTGCCCAGCGAACGGATCTTCTCCTCCAGGAACTTCATCATGGCGGCCTCGTTCAGGACCGCCTTGGTCTCCTGGTAGAGGAACGACTTGTTGGCCGAGCCGCCGCCCTTGGCCATGATCAGGAACTTGTACGTGTCGCCGTCGTCCGCGTACTGCTCGATCTGGGCGGGGAGGTTGGAGCCGGTGTTCTTCTCGTCCCACATGGTCAGCGGGGCCATCTGCGAGTAGCGCAGGTTGAGGTTCTGGTACGCGTCGTAGATGCCGCGCGAGAGGGCCTCGGCGTCGCCGCCCTCGGTGAGGACGTTCTGGCCGCGCTTGGCCATCACGATGGCGGTGCCGGTGTCCTGGCACATGGGGAGGACGCCCGCGGCCGCGATGTTCGCGTTCTTGAGGAGGTCGAGCGCGACGAACTTGTCGTTGGACGAGGCCTCGGGGTCGTCGATGATGCGGCGCAGCTGCGCGAGGTGGGCCGGGCGCAGGTAGTGCTGGATGTCGTGGATGGCCTCTTCGGCGAGCCGGCGCAGCGCCTCCGGCTCGACCTTGAGGAAGGTGCGCCCGGCGGCCTCGAAGGTGGAGACGCCCTCGGCGGTCACCAGTCGGTAGGGCGTGGCGTCCTCTCCCAGGGGGAGCAGATCGGAGTACGCAAACTCTGGCATTACGGCCATTCCTCACTCGGCAGACAGCGGCGCGACCTCCGTTGGCAGCGCGTCCTCAAGCCTAGAGCGCTGCCGGAGCGTCGAGTCTGTGAGGTAAGGCTCAGTAGCCCTAGTCGCGATCTATCGCGTCTGGGTAGGGTGGGGGCGTGGACCTCGAAAAGCACTCGCAGCAGGCACCACCCTCGTCATCACCGGCAGCGCCGGGGCAGCCGGATGCGTCGGAGCGGCCGGATGCGCCGGAGCAGGCAGAGGCGTCGGAGACGGCGGGGACGCCGACGCCAGCCGCCGGGCTTCGCGCGTCGGACGCGGACCGCGACCGCACCGCGGACATCCTCCGCGAGGCGCTCGCGGAGGGCCGCCTGACCGCCGAGGAGCACGCCGAGCGCGTGGACGGGGTGTACCGCGCCAAGACCGTCGAGGAACTGGCCCCGCTCGTCCAGGACCTGCCCGCGCCGCGCGAACGGCATCAGGCGGGCGCACAGCCGTACGTGCACGCCCCCGAGCGCACCGGTGAACCGGCCGCCCCGGCGGAGAACCTCGTCGCGGTGCTCAGCCCCGCCACCCGCAAGGGGCGCTGGCGCGTGGCGCGCAGGACGCACGCGTACGCGGTCTTCGGCAGCGTGGAGATCGACCTCACCGAGGCGATCTTCGAGCACCAGCGGGTGGTCATCAAGGCGCTCTCGGTCTTCGGCAGTATCGAGATCACCGTCCCGGAGAACATCACGCTGCACGGCAGCGGCGGCGGCGTCCTCGGGACCTTCGAGGTCGACACGCTGGACTCCGGCGATCCCCAGGCGCCGGTGGTCTACGTCGAGGGGTACTCGGTGCTGGGCGCCATCGAGGCCAAGGCGCGGCGCGGCAAGCTGGTCCGGGACCTCAGCGACCGGTTCCGGAAGCATCTCGGCCACTGACCCGGCGGTCTCGGCCACTGCCCCCGGCCGTCCCGGCCACTGACCCGGCTGGCCGGGCTCCCCCGCGTCGGAGCGTCGGAACTCAGTGCATAGGCCCGCGCACAGTGGGTAGGCCTTGCCGCATCCTCTCCAGCTCGCGAAGCCGTCGCAAGGAGTAGCCGTGCTGCAAACGCCGCATCAGTCCCTGCAGGTCGCTGTGGTTCCTGCGCAACGGGGGCCGACGCGAGACCAGGAAACTCCATGGCACACAGAGGCCGTCTGCCGCAGGGACGAGGCCGGGCTGTTCTTCGCCCCGTCCAAGGAGCCGACGGCCGCCAGGCTGTCCCGCGAGGACGCCGCGAAGCGGGTCTGCGCGGGCTGCCCCGTGATGGTCGAATGCCGCGAGCACGCTCTGCTGCAACCCGAGCCGTACGGCGTCTGGGGCGGGCTCACCGCCGCCGAGCGCCGAGTGGTGCTGACCCGCCGTCGGCGTCGCGAGATGGAACTCCAGCAGGCGTCCCGCGCGGCAGGCCGGGTCGCCGCCGCGGGCTAGCCAGCGCGATCCGGCTGGGTCCGGCCGGTCAGGCTGTTCCGGCCGTTCCGGCCGTTCCGGCCGTTCCGGTTGGCCCGGTTGGTCTGGCCCGTACGTGAACGGGGGCGCCCTCCGCACAAAGGGCGCCCCCGTTCACGTATGCCGCCGCGTCGCGGCTACTTCGCGCGGTCGAAGTCGATGGCGCTGTACGCGCGCAGCTTCGCCAGGCGGTGGGTCGAGTCGATCTGGCGGATGGTGCCCGACTTGGAGCGCATCACCAGGGACTGCGTGGTGGCCGTCTCGGAGCTGTAGCGCACCCCGCGCAGCAGCTCGCCGTCGGTGATGCCGGTCGCCACGAAGAAGACGTTCTCGCCGGAGACCAGGTCGTCGGTGTAGAGCACCCGGTCCAGGTCGTGTCCGGCGTCGACGGCGCGCTGCTTCTCGTCCTCGTCCTTGGGCCAGAGCTTGCCCTGGATGGTGCCGCCGAGGCACTTGATCGCGCAGGCGCTGATGATGCCCTCGGGCGTGCCGCCCACGCCCATCAGCAGGTCCACGCCGGTGCCCTCGCGTACCGCCATGATCGAACCGGCCACGTCGCCGTCGGAGATGAACTGGATGCGGGCGCCGGTCTCCCGGATCTCCTTGACGATGGCCTCGTGGCGCGGGCGGTCGAGGATCATCACGGTGACGTCCTCGGGGGCGGAGTTCTTGGCCTTGGCGACCCGGCGGATGTTCACCGACGCGGGGGCGTTGATGTCCACGTAGTCGGCGGCCTCGGGCCCGGTGACCAGCTTGTCCATGTAGAAGACCGCGGACGGGTCGAACATGGTGCCGCGGTCGGCGGCCGCCAGCACGGCGATCGCGTTCGGCTGGCCCTTGGCGGTCAGGGTCGTGCCGTCGATCGGGTCGACCGCGATGTCGACCTCGGCGCCGGTGCCGTCGCCGATCCGCTCGCCGTTGTAGAGCATCGGGGCCTCGTCCTTCTCGCCTTCGCCGATGACGACGACGCCGTTCATCGAGACGGTGTGGACGAGGGTGCGCATGGCCCGGACCGCCGCGCCGTCGGCGCCGTTCTTCTCGCCGCGGCCGACCCAGCGGCCGGCCGCCATCGCGGCGGCCTCGGTGACCCGGACGAGCTCCAGGGCGAGGTTGCGGTCGGGGGCCTCGGGGGAGACCTCGAGTTCGGACGGCAGATGATGCTCGGTCATCGAGAGCACCTTTCGTGATACACGGCGACGGGCGGCGGCCGGATGAGGGTGATGTACGTGACTCTATCGGCAGGTCGACAAAATGAGCAGAGCGGGTCACGCATGAGCGGTGCGGAGGGGGCTGTCCGGGCTGGTTCGCGCACCTGCGACGATGGGGGGCGTGGCAGGTATGAGAGGCAAGCAGACGGTACGGGACATGGTGCTGTCGATGGCGGCCATCGGCGCGGTCGTCGCGTGCATCTACATCTTTATCCCCAATGACGACACCGAGGATCCGCTGAAGCCCAAGGACTACACGGTCGAGCTGGCGCAGGCGCGGCGCGCCGCCGACTATCCGGTGGTCGAGCCCGTGGGGCTGCCCGACGGCTGGAAGGCGACCACGGTCCGGTTCAAGCGCAAGGAGGATCTGGGCTGGCACCTGGGCATGCTTTCGCCGGACCGGGAGTATGTGGGGATCGAGCAGTCTGTCGCGCCGCCGGACAAGTACATCCGCGAGATCACCCATGGCGCCGAGGCGACCTCGGGCACCGAGCGGATCGGCGGCGAGGACTGGAAGCGGTACGAGGGGGCGAAGTACGACGCCCTGGTGTACGAGGGCGACGGCTACACGACGGTGGTGACGGGCACGGCCCCGTTCGAGGATCTGGCGAAGGTCGCGAAGTCGCTGAAGGGCCCGGACGCGGCGGAGTGAGGCGGTTCCTGCCCTGGCGAATCCGGTTCGTCTCCTGACGCGTACTGGCGAATCCCTGACGCGTACTGGCGAATCCCTGACGCGTACTGGCGAATCCCGGCGAAACGACGAAGGGCCCGTGAACGACGAAGGGCCCGCGAACGACGAAGGGCCCGCGAACGACGAAGGGCCCCGCGGTCGGGGCCCTTCGTCGTGTCAGGTGCTGCCGTGTCTGGCGCGGCGGTCAGACGGTGGTGACGACCTCGTCGTAGTCCAGGCGCGGCAGGCGCGGGAACCAGGCGTCCGGCCCCGGCTTGCCGATGTTGACGACCATCAGCGGGGTGTGGTCGCCGTCCAGGAACTCCTTCTGGAGGCCCACGTGGTCGAACCCGGTCATCGGGCCCGCGGCGAGGCCCGCGGCGCGCACGCCGACGATGAAGTACGCGGCCTGCAGCGCGCCGTTCAGCGCGGCGGCCCGCTCACGGACCGGGCGCTCGGCGAAGACCGTGTCCTTGAGGTCGGGCACCGGGGGGAGCAGCCGGGGGAGCTCCTCGTGGAACTCGTTGTCGGTCGAGAGGATCGCGACCAGCGGGGCGCTCGAGGTCTTCGCACGGTTGCCTTCGGACATGTGGCTGACCAGCCGTGCACGGGCCTCGGGGGAGCGGACCAGGGTGACGCGCAGCGGGGTCTGGTTGAAGGCGGTGGGGCCGAACTTCACCAGGTCGTAGATCGCCTGCACCTGCTCGTCGGTGACGGGCTCGTCGGTGAAGGCGTTGGCGGTGCGGGCCTCACGGAAGAGCAGGTCCTGGGTGGCCGGGTCAATTACGAGGGACATGTCGGGGAACCTTTGTGCGAACGGGCGGTGGATCAAGCGCGCTGACACCACCGTACGCCGAGTACGTTGAACTTTCAACAAAGGTGCCCGCGGGGTGACCTACGCCTCGTCGCCGTCGCCGTCGCCGTCGTCGTCACCGCCCGCCGTGGACTCCGACGCGGATGCGGACGCGGACGCCGACTCCGCCCCGGCTGCCGCTTCCGGCTTCGCCAGGGCCGCGTCCAGCCGCTCGCGCGCGCCGTCCAGCCAGTGGCGGCACACCCTGGCCAGCTCCTCGCCGCGCTCCCAGAGGGCGAGGGACTCCTCGAGCGTGGTGCCGCCCGTCTCCAGACGGCGCACCACATCGATCAGCTCGTCCCGCGCCTGTTCGTACCCGAGCGCGCCCGCGGCGGCGCTGGCCGGGGTGTCCGCCGCGGTGCCCGGAGGGGCGTCCGGAGAGGCGTCCGGCGAGGTCGAGGGGCCCTGCGTCGTGGTCATGAGCTCCACCCTAAATCCGGGGTACGACAAAGCCGACGGTCACTCGGCGACCCGTACCGTGAACTCGCCTCCGGCGACCCGCGCGCGCAGCGCCTCGTCCCCGGTGACCTCATCCGGCGCCCGCACCACATGGCCGTCCTCCTTCTGCAGCACCGCGTAACCGCGCCGCAGGGTCGCCGCGGGCGACAGCGCCACCACGCGCGCGTGGGTGTGGACCAGCTCCGATTCGGCGCGGTCCAGCAGATGGCCGAGGGCGCGGCGGCCGCGGTCGAGCAGGGCGGCGACCCGCTCATCGCGCTCGTCGACCATCCGGTGCGGGTGCTCCATCGACGGCCGGGACATCGCCACCGCGAGCCCCCGCTCCTCGCGGTCGACGAGGTGGTGCACGGCGCGGCGCGCCCGGTCCCGCAGCAGGCGTACCCGCTCGTACTCCTCGCCCACGTCCGGCACGATCTTCTTGGCCGCGTCGGTCGGTGTGGAGGCGCGCAGGTCGGCCACCAGGTCCAGGAGCGGTGAGTCGGGCTCGTGGCCGATGGCCGAGACGACCGGCGTGCGGCAGGACGCGACCGTACGCAGCAACTGTTCGTCCGAGAACGGCAGCAGGTCCTCCACGCTGCCGCCGCCGCGCGCCACCACGATCACATCGACGGCGTCCAGCGCGTCGAGCTCCTTGACGGCCTGGGTCACCCGCGGGACCGCCTGGACGCCCTGTACGGGGACGTTACGGACCTCGAAGCGGACCGCGGGCCACCGGTGCCGGGCGTTCTCCAGTACGTCGCGCTCGGCCGCCGACGCCCGGCCGCAGACCAGGCCGATCAGCTGCGGCAGGAACGGCAGCGGCTTCTTGCGCTCGGCCGCGAACAGGCCTTCCCTGGTCAGCGCCTTCTTCAGCTGCTCAAGGCGGGCGAGCAGCTCGCCGACCCCGACCGGCTTTATCTCGGTGGCGCGCAGCGACAGCTGCCCGCGCGGCGCGTACCACTCGGGTTTCGCGTGGACGACGACGCGGGCGCCTTCGGAGACGACGTCGGCGACCGCGTCGAACACCTTGCGGTAGCAGGTGACGCTGACCGAGATGTCGTGCGACGGGTCGCGCAGCGTCAGAAAGACCACCCCGGCGCCGGGCCGCCGGGACAGCTGGGTGATCTGCCCCTCGACCCACACGGCGCCCAGCCGGTCGATCCAGCCCCCGATGAGCCGCGAGATCTCGCCGACGGGGAGCGGCGCGTCCGCGGACGTATGCACAGCCATGCCACGGAGCGTATCGGCCCGGACTGACAGCCCGACCCCGCCAGGCGGTCGCCCCCGATCGGAGGCCCCGGCCCCGACCGGAAGGTCCGGCTCCGATCGGACGGCCCGGCCTGCCCGGAGGGCCCGGCCGGTGAGGTCAGTCCCCTGCCGGGCGGGTCAGTCCCGGCCGTACGGGTCAGTCCCGGCCGTACGGGGCGGGGCCGTCAGGGCCGGTAGCCCCAGTGGTGCCGGAAGTCGCCCCCTCCGGTGTCAGCGGCGTCGACGGCCGGTCGCGTTGTGCGAAGAGGACCGCCAGTCCCACCGCCAGCCAGACGACCCCGACCACCTGCGCCGAGCCCGACGCCTCCACGATCACCGCGACCGTCACCGCCGCGCCGAGCACCGGCACCAGCCAGTGCCGCCACCAGCTCACCGGGCCGCCACGCCCGCGTACGCCGAACCAGGCCACCACCGAGACGTGCAGCAGGGTGAACGCGGTCAGCGCACCGATGTCCACCACCGACACCAGGTGGTCCATCCCGTCGTCCCTGCGCGCCGCCCACACCGCGGCCACCAGGGTCACCGCCGCAGCGGACAACAGCGCGGGCCGCGGCACCCCGGACTCGGTCTTCGCCAGCATCCGCGGCAGCCGCCGGTCACGGGCCATCGCGAACAGCAGCCGCCCGGCCGCCGCCTGCCCCGCCAGCGCCGCGAACGCCGCCCCGATCGCCTTGCTGACGGCCACCAGGTCATGCAGCCACCCGCCGACGGACGCGTCCACCGCGTCGTAGAACGCCGAACCCTGCCGGGCGGGCTCGGCCGCGAGCTCCGCCGACGAGACGGGTTCGAGCAGCGCCACCAGATAGGTCTGCGCCACGAACAGCGTGCCCGCCAGGGCCAGGCAGAACAGCACCGCGCGCGCCACCTTCGCCGACCCCCCGGTCACCTCCTCCGCGAACGTCGCGATCGCGTCGAAGCCCAGATACGACAGCACCGCGATCGACACCGCGCCCAGCACCGCGGACACCGCGAAGGTCCCGTCACCCGTCAGCGGCGTGAGCCAGCCGCGCTGCGCCCCGTCCCGTACGAGCACCACGATCGCGGCCACGACGAAGACCAGCAGCACCACGATCTCCATCGCCAGCACCGCGAAGCCGACCCGCGCGGCCGCCCGTACGCCCCACAGGTTCAACGCGGTGGTGATCACCACCGCCAGCGCCGTCCACACCCACTGGGAGACCGACGGCACCAGCGCGTGCATCGCGATCCCGGAGAACAGATACGCGACGGCCGGGATCAGCAGGTAGTCGAGCATCGCCATCCACCCGGCGATGAACCCAGGGCCCTTGCCGAGCGCCACGCGCGCGTAGGCGAACACCGAACCGGCCTGCGGGACGACCCGCACCATCTGCGCGTAGCTGAAAGCGGTGAACGCCATCGCGACCGTCGCCACCACGTAGACCAGGGCCACCGCGCCGTGCGACTTGGCGTCCAGAGTGCCGAACACCCCGACGGGCGCCATCGGGGCGATGAACAGCAGCCCGTAGACCACCAGATCGCGGAACCCGAGACTGCGCCGCAGCCCGCCGTCCCCGCCCTTGCCACGCTCGCCGCCGCTGTCGCCGCCGCTGTCGCCGCCGCCGTCGCTGTCACCGGAACCGGCCATCGCCCTCCTTCCGCCCCTCGCCGCTCAGACACACCAGTCTCCCCAAGGAGCGGATCCCCGGCCTCCGGGACACGGCCTTACGATGGGAGGCATGACTGCACCCGCCGCCGCCCGCCGCGTCCTGCTCGCCGCCCCCCGCGGGTACTGCGCGGGCGTGGACCGTGCCGTGATCGCCGTCGAGAAAGCCCTGGAGCAGTACGGCGCCCCGGTTTACGTACGCCACGAGATCGTCCACAACAAATACGTCGTACAGACCCTGGAGAAGAAGGGCGCGATCTTCGTCGAGGAGACGGCGGAAGTCCCCGAGGGGTCGATCGTGATGTTCTCGGCGCACGGCGTGGCGCCGGTCGTCCACGAGGAGGCGGCCGGGCGGAAGCTGGCCACCATCGACGCCACCTGCCCGCTGGTCACCAAGGTCCACAAGGAGGCCGTGCGCTTCGCCGACGAGGACTACGACATCCTCCTCATCGGCCACGAGGGCCACGAGGAGGTCATCGGCACCTCGGGTGAGGCCCCGGACCACATCACCCTGGTCGACGGCCCCGACGACGTCGCGAAGGTCGAGGTCCGCGACCCCTCCAAGGTCGTCTGGCTCTCCCAGACCACGCTCTCCGTCGACGAGACCATGGAGACGGTGGACGCGCTCAAGGACAAGTTCCCGCAGCTCATCTCCCCGCCCAGCGACGACATCTGCTACGCCACGCAGAACCGCCAGCTGGCCGTCAAGCAGATGGGCGCCGAGGCCGAGCTGGTCATCGTGGTCGGCTCCCGGAACTCCTCGAACTCCAAGCGGCTGGTCGAGGTCGCCGTCGGCGCGGGCTCCAAGGCCGCCTACCTGGTGGACTTCGCCGACGAGATCGACGAGGCCTGGCTGGAGGGCGTCTCCACGGTCGGCGTCACGTCCGGCGCGTCGGTCCCCGAGGTCCTGGTCGACGGCGTACTGGAGTGGCTCGCCCAGCGCGGGTTCGAGGACGTCGAGACGGTCAAGGCGGCCGACGAGTCGATCACCTTCTCGCTGCCGAAGGAGCTCCGCCGCGACCTGCGGGCCGAGGCCGCGGCACTGGTCGAGGAGCGCGGCGGCAAGCTGCCCGACGCCCCGGCGACGGCGTCGTCCGCCCCGTCCACCCCGTCCAAGAAGTGACTGTCAGTCCTTGGCCGTAACGTAGTGTCCATGCAGATCTTCGGCGTGGACATCGGCGGATCAGGGATCAAGGGCGCCCCGGTCGACCTGGACCGGGGCGACCTCTCCGACCCCCGGCACAAGGTGCTCACCCCGCACCCGGCCACACCAGACGACGTGGTCGACCGCGTGCGCGAGGTGGTCGACCACTTCGGCTGGTCGGGGCCGGTCGGCGTCACCTTCCCCGGCGTGGTCGACGACGGCACGATCCGCACGGCGGCCAATGTCGACAAAACCTGGATCGGTGTGGACGCCCGCGCCCTGATCGGCGACCGACTGGGCGGCATGCCGGTCACGGTGCTGAACGACGCGGACGCGGCCGGTGTCGCCGAGATGCGGTTCGGCGCGGGCCGCGGCCGCGAGGGCACGGTCATCGTGCTCACGCTCGGCACGGGCATCGGCAGCGCGGTGTTCACCGACGGCAGCCTCGTACCGAACACCGAACTCGGCCATCTGGAGCTGCACGGCCACGAGGCGGAGAAGCGGGCGTCCACGAAGGCCAGGGACGACGAGCAGCTGACCTGGGAACACTGGGCGCACCGCGTGCGGAAGTACCTCGCCCACCTGGAGATGCTGTTCTCACCCGAGCTGTTCGTCATCGGCGGCGGAGTCAGCCGCAAGGCGCACAAGTTCCTGCCCCTGATCGAGGGGATACGCGCCGAGCTCGCCCCGGCCGAGCTGCTGAACAACGCGGGGATCGTCGGCGCCGCGATGGCGGCCTCCCGCGCGACCGCGCCGCAAGGATCCTAGGAGTCGGGCGCCCGGCGCTGCACCGGGCGCGCGCCCCCGGCCTGCCGGGCCTGCCGGGGCCCGGCGACCTGCCGGGAGTCCCGTACCCGCCCGGACTCCCGGACCCGCCGCTTCCGCCTGCCCATGATCCGGACCTTGCGTACGGTCACCACGAGCCCGGCGATCAGGGTGGCGCCGTACAGCCACCCCGCGCTCACGGCCAGCGCGGTCAGCAGCCCCATGACCTGCCCGCCCACCCCATCGGAACCTCCGGCGATCGGCAGCAGCCCGATGGCGAACGCGAGCGGCACCGCGACCGGCGCCGTCACCAGGTCAGCGGGCCGCACCCACAGCGCGGTCACCGCACTGACCAGGAGCGACAGCACCCCGTACACCGCGATCGAGCCCCCGAGCAGCAGCCGGTCGAGCAGGGCGAACACCAGCATCGAAGCACCGGCGAACAGCCCGCCCCCCAGCCCCGTCAGCCGTGGGTTCGGCATCCGGCGCACCGCGAGCACCCCGCGCCCGACGGTCCGCACGGCCCTGCCCACGGCCCGCGCCGCCGGCGGCGCCCCGCCCGAACGCCCCGCGGACCTGTACACACCGACGGATTCCGCGACGGCTTCCGGCGCGGCGGATCCCGATGACTGCGGCGGCAGGGACGGGGTTCGCCGCGCTCGGGCCTGCGGGGGACGCGTCCTGTGTTGCTCCACCGCACCAACGTAGGTCGGCACACGCCGGAAATCCCGACCAGGACACGCCTTTTGGACGACCTTGGCCCCACGTTCGACCCGGTCGCTCCCCCGTGGGCCCCGCGCACACCCAGGCCCGCGCCCCGCGGCCGGGCCGTCGGCACGCGCTACGCCGTAGACTGGTGGATCGGGTCCGTGGCCCCTCCACCCAGCCCCCTCACGTACGGGAAGTCGATAAGCGTGTCGCTCACGATCGGAATCGTCGGTCTGCCGAATGTCGGCAAGTCGACCCTGTTCAACGCCCTGACCAAGAACGACGTGCTGGCGGCCAACTACCCGTTCGCCACCATCGAGCCGAACGTCGGCGTAGTCGGCGTCCCGGACGCCCGCCTCGACACGCTCGCCGGGATCTTCAGCTCTCAGCGCATCCTCCCGGCCACTGTCGACTTCGTCGACATCGCGGGGATCGTGCGCGGCGCGTCCGAAGGCGAGGGCCTCGGCAACAAGTTCCTCGCGAACATCCGCGAGTCCGACGCGATCTGCCAGGTCATCCGCGCCTTCGAGGACGAGAACGTCGTCCATGTCGACGGCAAGGTCTCGCCCAAGAGTGACATCGAGACGATCAACACCGAGCTGATCCTCGCCGACCTCCAGACCATCGAGAAGGTCCTCCCGCGCCTGGCGAAGGAGGCCCGGATCAAGAAGGACATCGCCCCCAAGGTCAAGGCGGTCGAAGAGGCCAAGGCCATCCTGGAACGCGGCGAGACCCTCTTCTCGGCCGGGATCGTCCAGGGCAGCGGCAACGAGGAGCTCCTGCACGACCTCCACCTGCTCACCACCAAGCCGTTCCTCTACGTCTTCAACGTCGACGAGGACGAGCTGACGGACGACACCTTCAAGAACGAACAGCGCGCCCTGGTCGCCCCCGCCGAGGCGATCTTCCTGAACGCCAAGCTGGAAGCCGACCTCGCCGAACTCGACGACGAGGACGCCATGGAACTCCTCCAGTCGGTCGGCGCCGAAGAGCCGGGCCTGACCACCCTCGCCCGCGTCGGCTTCGACACCCTCGGCCTGCAGACCTACCTCACGGCAGGCCCGAAGGAAGCCCGCGCCTGGACCATCAAGAAGGGCGCCACGGCCCCCGAGGCGGCCGGCGTGATCCACACCGACTTCCAGAAGGGCTTCATCAAGGCCGAGGTCATCTCCTTCGACGACCTGATCGAAACCGGCTCAGTAGCCGAGGCCCGCGCCAAGGGCAAGGCCCGCATGGAGGGCAAGGACTACGTGATGCAGGACGGCGACGTCGTCGAGTTCCGATTCAACGTCTAATACGTTCGGCGAAAGGCCGTCTGACCTGCGACGGAGCGGGTTGGGCGGTCTTTTGCGGTCCGCAGGGAGTCCGCAGCGTGCTGACTTCGGTCAGCGCGCGGGGAAGCGGCTACGCCGCTTCGTCGACCAGTGGCTGGGCGTCGGCGGACCGATCCGCGTACGCCTTGTCGACGGCGGCCCGGGTCCGCTCCTCGGAGTCGGGCCACAGGTAGGGGTAGATGTTCAGCGTCATGGCCGCGTTGGTGTGGCCGAGGCGCTCGGAGGCCGTCTTCACGGACTCGCCGTGCTTGATCAGCAGGCTGGCGTAGGACGCTCGCGCGGCCCTTCCCGACCACGCCGACCGGATCCTCGCCGACCCCACTCAGATGCCCTCGCCACGCCGCGGGACGAGGGCATCGGCTCTTCTGCCCTTCGCGTCAGGCCGCTTCGGTTTCGCTCGGACCAGTGGGTGCAGCAGTCCACATGGTGAGTAGCCGCTCGCTCGCTCCCAGCCAGATCCCGACGAAGGGGCCGGTGACGCGGAGACCGACGCAACCACGCCCGTGCGATGTTCCCTGAGGGAACATCGGAAGTGTTCCCTCAGGGAACGCCCGACTCGTTCCCTGAGGAAACGGGGCCTTCCGTTCAGTCTGAATGGCGGACCCGATCAGCTGGGTGCTGAGCAGCTGCCCGAAGGTGTTCATAGAGGAAGGGGTCGTCGAGACGTGCGTCGGCGACACGGTCGCGCACATCGGTGAGAAGCCAACCCAGCAGCTCGGCAGTGGCGTCGTACTCACCGTAGAAGCCCATGCGCAAGTCGGTGATCTCGAACTCGAACATCACGTCGTCAACGAGGTCTGCCAAGTGTGCGTCGGCGGCCGGGGTATGGGTCGCGGTCCATGTGTTCAGCCAAGGACGCAGGCTGTTGGTGGCCACGGTGATGAGGCTGAGGGATTCCCTGACGGGCACGGGGCTGGGGTGGGTATGCAGTGTGCTCTGCCACCAGGCGGACCAGACGTCGCGGAGGGCCTCGGTCAAGGGCACGTCCCAGGTAGTCCAGCCCGCCTGAACCAGGCGCGAGGCGATGAGCTCCTCGTCGACGTGGAGCTGGCCGGTGACAAGGGGGCGGATGATGCGCGGGACGAGGCGGCGGTAGAGACGCGGGAAGTCGCCCCAATGATCAGGTACCTCGGCGGCGACCGAGGACACCAGATCGTCGGCTATGAGGTGCGGTGGCCCGGAGAGTTCGGCGAAGTCTTGCTCGCCGTAGCAGTGCGTGCACCCTGTGACGAGGAAGGGCTCTTCCGAGGCGAAGGCATGATCCAGGGCATCGAGAGCTGTCATGAGCTGCTCGGAGCAAGACATGAAGACCTGCCGGGGGACTCCGTCCGGGCAACCGGCGAAGACCGCAGGCTATCAGGCAGTGCCCCGCCTCACGCTCAGTGCCCTGATGCGACTTTTCGATATAGATGACACTGCGATGATGGACTGGCCTGGGGTCTCTGGCCGCTCTGATCGCTCCACTCGGCACCGGAAGGTCGTTCTGTTGCCGCCTGCGGCTGTTTTCGCGTGGCGGGCGGACCTCAACTCTTGACGGCCTCTGCGATCTGCAGGGCGGCCTGGGCGGGCGTGAGGTGCGTGGTGTCGACGACCTCGGCCTCGCCGTGCAGCCACGTGCGGGCTGCCTCGGCGTAGGGCTCGAGGTACTTGAGGCGGAACGGGGAGGGGCCAAGAGCAGTGTCCCTCTCGATGCGCCCGCGGAGAGTGTCCTGGTCAGCGTGGAGAACAAAGTGCCGTACCGGAATGGCATGTTGGGCGAGGCCCGTGCTGATCTCGCGCCAGTACTGCTCGACCAGGACAGTCATGGGCATCACCAGAGTGCCGCCGGTGTAGTCGAGTACGCGGCGGGCGGTCTCGACGACGAGCGGTCGCCACGGCGGCCAGTGCTGGAAGTTGTCCGTCTCGGGCAGCCCCGGCGTGATGTCCATGAGTGTCTCGCCGACCTTCTCAGCGTCGAACACCCGTGAATCCGGAATCAGCTGCTGCACGAGTGCACTGGTTGTCGTCTTGCCTGCGCCGTGGGTGCCATTGAGCCATACGATCACGGGACCCAACGCTAGGCCCTGTCGTCAAACTCCCGCCTGCCTCGCGACGCCACGCACGCACCTCGGTGACATCAGCTGCTGGTGCAGCGGGCGCCCGGCCCGCCCTCCGGGGTCACACCTAATGATCCGATCTGAGCATCCGAGTGGCAATTGCCCAGACAGTCAGGACCCACAGCGCGCCCTGATGCCCTCGCCGCTCGTGGCAGCGAGGGCATCAGTCGTCACGCGGCACGGGCCGTGGGCAACTGTGAGACCCACGTCGTGACCTCGGTCAGGTGCTCGGGCTGCAGCCCGAGGTGTGGGTCGGGCTGAACGAGGAGGCTCGCCGTTCCCTTGGGGTGCGCTCCGCCGCCCAGGCGTGGTCGAGACCGGTGAAGTCGTCGTCGATCCAGACGGCGGGGGCGTCTGCCAGCCAGGCGTCGACGTGGTCGCGCTTCCAGAGGTAGCCGTTGGGGTGGCTGATGGTGATCTGGGGGCGCGGCAGGTCGACGTGCGGCAGGTTCGGGAGGCCGAGGAGCGGCCCGATGAGGGTGGTGGCGTCCTGCCGCCAGCTGGTGCACCAGACGGGGGTGACCAGGCCGGTACGGATCACGTCCATGAGCAGGCGACCATGGTCGGGATCGAGCCAGACGGACGCGAGTCGGCCCTGGCGCCGTCCTACGGGGGGAGGGCGGCGCCAGGGCCGATCAAGAACACCGTAACGGGGACCTGCTCGGCCACCGCGATCCGCAGCCGCCGCGACGCGTGGGGAGCTTGACAATCGAGGGCGACGGAATGAATATTCATTCTGTGATTGATGATCGTACGGACAAGCGCACCGCGGTCCTCGACGCCGCCCTCGCGCTGTTCACCGAGCGCACATTCGCCGCTACCCCGATGCCCCTGGTGGCCGAGCGCGCCAGGGTCGGAATGGGCACGGTCTACCGGTACTTCCCGAACAAGGAGGCGTTGGGTAACGCGGTCCACCAGCGCGCGAAGGTCACCATGCTCGCCTACCTGACGGTGGACGGCGGATACGAGTCGATCCGGGCCGAGTTCGGCGCGGTATGGCGGGGCCTGGCGCACTTCGCCCGCGACCATCCGGACGCGTTCGTGTTCCTGGAGCACCAGCAGCATGAGCACTACCTCGACGCCGACAGCCGGGCGTTGTCGGCGCGCATAGAGGAACTCGCCCTCGACCTGACCCGCCGGGGCCAAGCCGTCGGCGAGATCCGCCCCGCCGCCCCGCACCTGCTCGTCGCGCTGGTCTTCGGCGCGTTCGTCGGGCTGGTCAAGACCGTCCGGTCCGCCGGGGCGGCGCTGTCGGACGAAGACATCGCCGTCACCGAGACGGCCACCTGGGACCTGCTCCACTCATCCGCCGAAGGGAATCAACCATGACCGACCCTCGCACAGTCCTGATCACCGGTTGCTCGTCCGGGATGGGCCGCCACGCCGCGCTGCACCTGCACCGGGCCGGCTACCGGGTGTTCGCCACCGCCCGCCGCCCGGAGGCGATCGCCGGACTCGCGGCCGAGGGCCTGACGGTCCTGCCCCTGGACGTCACCGACGAGGACTCGATGGCCGCCGCGGTCGGCCGGATCGAGCGCGCCCACGGCACGGTCTCCACCCTGATCAACAACGCCGGGTATGGGCTGCACGGGCCAGTGGAGGAGGTGACCGCCGAAGAACTCCGGCGTCAGTTCGACACCAACGTCTTCGGCCTGATCCGGCTGACCCAGCTCGTACTTCCCGGAATGCGCCGCGCTGGGCGCGGCCGAATCGTCAACGTCTCCTCGATGGGGGGCCGGTTCTCACCCCCAGGCGGGGGCCCGTACCACGCCACCAAGCACGCCGTCGAGGCGATCAGCGACTCGCTGCGGCTGGAGGTCAAGCCGTTCGGCATCGGCGTGGTCGTCGTCCAGCCCGGACCCACCACCACAGGATTCGGTGACACGGCCGTCGCCACCCTGCGCGCCGCCACCGACACCGGCCCATACGCCGGCTTCCGCGAAGCGCTCGCCGCGATGTACGCCACCGCCTACGACCCCGGCCCCCGCACCACACCGGCCGAGAGCGCCGGCAAGGTGATCGCCCGGGCCGCCACCCGCCCCCGCCCGCGGGCCCGATACACCATCGGCGCCATGGCCCGAATCACGCTCATGAGCCGACGACTCCTGCCCGACGCGGTCTTCGACGCGGCAATCCGCAGCCAGTTCCCATTGCCCGCCGCACCCAATGGAGCCTCACTATGACGCGCGCTTGGATCTCGCCAGCGCTGTTCGCGCTCGGCGGCTCAGCCGCTGCGACCGGGCTGATCTTCAGGGGGAGCCCCGGCGCAGCCGCAGCACTCCTGCTGGTGTTCGTGCTGCTCGCAGCTGTGAACTCGCCTCTGATGTTCCCGAGGTCGATCGGTGCGCTGGAGGCGCAGCGCCGCAGCGCGGTCGACGGCTGGCCGGTCGTCTTCTGGAGGCCGGGCTGCACGTACTGTCTGCGACTGCGCATCCGGTTGGGCCGTAGCGCCCGCCAGTTGCATTGGGTCGACATCTGGCGTGACCCGGCTGGAGCGGCAGCGGTGAGGGCAGCCAACAACGGCAATGAGGCCGTGCCGACTGTCGTCGTCGCGGGCCGGCCGCACACCAACCCCGACCCTGAATGGGTGCGCGAACAGCTCTCCTCTTCCCTGTGATGGGGACCTCGCGGCCGTGCGCCGTCAGCTCGACCAGGACGTCGGCGGCTACATGTCGCCGGGCCACACCCGGCTCGCCGAGGCGGTCGCCCTGGTCCTGGACGCGGCGCCCCGGTCGGGGAACTGGTCGCCATGCGCCTGTCCGATCTGCGGCCGGGGGCGGTGTACGTCGACCGGCGCCCCAGCGCGGCATCGGCGAGGCGGACGGGACTGGTTCGAGCTGTCGACGCTAGGCGAAGCGGCGCTCGCCCGGTGGCTGCCGCTGCGCAAGCAGCTCGTCGAACGCACCCACGGAACCACGAAGTCGTGGGTGAGCCTGCACCCCAACCACGACGGCGTCCTCGACGCGGACGGGCAGGCCACCCTCCGGCCCGCCGGCGTGCCGCTGAAGGACAAAGGGGCTGACGGACAGCTATGCGACCGGGCGCGTCCGGTATGGCCTGGACAAGCTCCCGCGCAAGCTGGAGCAGCTGCGCCGGGCGGTCCTCTCCGAGACCCCGCCGGTCGCCCTCGACCCCGGCGCCGTGCCGGTCCCGGCCGAGTAGTTCCTCCTCTTCCTTTGTTGCTGCTGACCTGGTCGTTTGGCCCTGAAGGCGTCGGCCATGGCGGCGTCGACCACCCACACCGGGGCCGTATTGGTGTCCGTACGCACGGGGGCCTGGGCCATGGCGCTCACTCCCCTGGGTTTGGACGGGCCAGGGGCTCGGGCCGTCGCGGTGCCGCGTTGGTTCAGCGCCTTGGTGATGGTGGAGCGGGCGTATCCGGTGCGCTCGGCGATCTCCCCGGGCCCCATCCTGGCTGCTTCGGCTGCCGGCAGTGCCTCGCGCAGCGACTTCTCCGCCTTCGCAGCCGCCAGCCGTGCCGCGACGCGGTCCACTCCCGCGGCGGTCAGGGCCCGCTGCGCGGCCGCACGCCCAGCGGATGCCGACAGACTCGGTCCAGTCCGGTGGGGTCGCCCGGTCCAGGCAGGCGCGGTAGGCGCGGCGCAGGGGCTCGATGGCGCCGTCGATCTCCAGTTCCGCCAGGGTCATGGCCGCCCATTCGCGGCCGGTCGGGTTGTCGCTGTCCAGCAGGCCGATGAGGGCGGGGCCGCAGCGGGGGTCGCCCACCTCCTCGAAGACCTCGATGACGGTCAGCTGACCGCCATGCGACGCCAGAAGGTGGGCAGCCACCGGCAGAGCACCGAGCGGTCGTCGGGCCCCAGGGTGCGTTCGTCCGCGTCCCAGTCCTCGAAGGAGTCACGCCGTCAGGTCGATGGGGTGCCGGGCGGGGTCGAGCGGCTCGCCCTCGGCCAGCGGAACTGGACCCTGTCGTCCTCCCAGAAGCAGACGGGGCAGATCTCGTACGAGCCGGGCATCGCGTCCAGCACGCGGTGCCCGCAGCAGGGACAGGGGGTAGGAGTCGCTCACCTGCGCAGTCTCCTTGCAGGCCCCGCCGGCGCGCCAGGGGTTTCGCCGCCTCGGAGCCCCCGCCCAGTCCGCAGGCAGTCCGCAGGACACCCGTAAACGGCCGTCGGGAGCCAACGGATGCCAACGAGGAATCTCAGGTCAGACCCCTGAATGGAGCTCCGCCGCAGGTCATGATCAGCCCGCAGACATTCCACTTCAACGTGTAGCGGGCGGCTTAGCGTGGCGTGACTGATCTGGCAAACGTGTAGGTCAGGGGGGTTTGGCTCCTCGGGGGCAGGCCCCCTTTTCGCGCCCGCTGGGTCGACCGAGACGACTGCCGGGTAACCGAGACCCGTCTCCTCCGTGATGTGCACGTCCGTGGGAGAAGTCCACGACGACCTCCAGCGGGCTAAGGGCAACCTGCTGATCGCCGGGGACAGCGGTGACGCGCTCAGAGCCCTCACGCGGCTTCCGGAGGCCGCGTGCCCGCACGGCGCGGGTCCTTCACGCGCGGGCGCGGGCTCTCACGCCCGCGGACGCGGGGCTCTCACGCCCGCAGATACGCCAGCACCGCGAGCACCCGTCGGTGCCCATCGGTGTCCACCGGCAGGTCCAGCTTGCTGAAGATGTTGCCGATGTGCTTGTTCACGGCGGCCTCGCTGATGAACAGGTGTTTGGCCAGGCTCGCGTTGGTACGGCCCTCCGCGATCAGCGAGAGCACCTCGCGCTCGCGGGAGCTGAGCCGCTCCAGGGGGTCCTGGCGCAGCCGGACCAGTTGCTGGATGACCTCCGGGTCCACCACCGTGCCGCCGGCGGCGACCCGCTCGATCGCGGAGGTGAAGTCCGCGACCGCGCTGACCCGTTCCTTGAGCAGATAGCCCACCCCGGCGCCGCCGCCCGAGTCCAGCAGGCGCAGTGCGTACGAGCGTTCCACGTACTGGCTGAGCACGAGCACGGGCAGCTCGGGGCACTCCGCGCGTAGTCCGACCGAGGCGCGCAGTCCGTCGTCGCCGAGCGACGGCGGCATCCGGACGTCCGTGACGATGAGGTCCGGCCGGTCGGAGCGGACCGCCTCGACCAGGCTGTCGGCGTCGCCGACGGCCGCGACCACCTCATGACCGACCCGTTCGAGGAGGCCGACCAGGCCTTCCCGCAACAGCACGGCGTCCTCGGCCACGATCAGGCGAAGCGACACGGCACCTCCACGTGCACCAGGGTGGGACCACCTACCGGACTCGACACCCGTATCCGGCCGTCGAGAGCGCTGACGCGGTCCGCGAGACCGGTCACGCCGCTGCCCGCGGGGTCGAGTCCGCCCCGGCCGTCGTCCAGGATGTCGAGGACGAACAGGTCGGAATGGTAACGGCCGTGGACTTCGGCGCTCTTGGCGCCGCTGTGTTTGGCGATGTTCGTCATGGCCTCGTTGATCAGGTAGTACATCGTGGTCTCCAGCTTCCTGGGCAGCCGCTCGGGCAGCTTCAGGTCCACGGTCACCGGGATCGGGAAGCGGCCCGCGTAGTCCTCGATGGCCGCGACGAGGCCGTGGTCGGCGAGGACCGGCGGGTTCAGGCCGCGGACCAGGGCCCGCAACTCGGCGTGTGCGGTGGAGAGCTGGCTCTCCGCCTGGGTGAGGAGCTCATCCTGTGCCGAGCCCTCCTCGACGTCCAGGCGCATCATGGCGAGGGTCATGCCCAGGGATACGAGGCGCTGTTGGGCGCCGTCGTGCAGATCGCGTTCGATACGGACCCGCTCGGCGTCGAAGGAGTCGAGCAGCCGCGCCTGCGAGGCGCGCACCTCCCGCAGCTCCTCGCCCAGTTCCCTGTCCCGCGGCGCGAGGAACGTGCGGGCCATGGCCGCGCGTGCCCCCGCCCACGAGGTCACCGTGTAGGGCGAGGAGAGCAGCACGATCACGCCGAACACCGTCCACGGCCAGGTGCCGGCGGAGGTCGCGGCGATCATCGTGGCCGGCAGCCCGAAGGAGAAGCCGAGCACCAGGAGGTCGAGCCACCACAGCGCCGCGGCCGACAGCAGCGTGAACACCAGCTCCCGCCAGGTCGCCTGTTCCTTGAGCCGGGTGGCGACCCAGCCGCGCAGCCCCGGCGCGTCCGGTCTGCGGTGCGGGTCGGTCAGCCGGTCGAGGTCCACCAGCGCCAGCCGTCGGCGCTCCACCGTGGCCACCACCGTGGACGCGAGGACCAGACCGACCAGCGGTGCCACACCGACGAGTACGACGAGCAGGAGCACGCCCGCCGCCAGACCGAGCGCGAAGACGAGGGCAGCCGCCGCGCCGACCAGGACACCGCCGCTCAGATACGCGAGGGACCGCCAGGGCCAGCTGGAGGTCAGAAAGCTCAGGGGACGCTGAGCCATGGCCTGCCAGGCCGTTGTGGGTTGCATGCGATCAACGTACCGACGCGGCCTCTTCGGGATCTCCGGGAGCGTACGGGGGACACTCCTGGGCGCCGCGAGGGTAGAGCTGGCTCTACCCCTGGAGTAGAGAGCGGGTCAGTGCCCCGGCCGCCCCCCGCACGGTGAGATCGACGCATGACGACGACGAGCCACATCATCCCCACACAGGACGCGGTCGAACTCCACGGCCTCCGCAAGGTGCACGGCACCGGCGGACGTCAGGTCACCGCTCTGGACGGCGTCTCCCTCGGCTTCCCGCGCGGCACCTTCACCGCGATCATGGGTCCTTCCGGTTCCGGCAAGTCGACCCTGCTGCAGTGTGCGGCCGGTCTTGAGCAGCCCTCCGAAGGCGAGATCATCCTGGCCGGCGTGGACATCGGCCGGCAGAACGAGAAGGAGCGCACCGAACTGCGCCGCAAGCACATCGGGTTCGTGTTCCAGGCCTTCAACCTGGTCGAGTCCCTGACGGCCGCGCAGAACGTGGAGCTCCCGTCCCGCTTCGCCGGCGCCAAGGTCAGCCGCGCGCGGGTCGAGCAGGCGCTCGCCTCCGTCGGGCTCGCCGAGCGCGCCGGACACCGTCCCAGTGAGCTCTCCGGCGGCCAGCAGCAGCGCGTGGCCCTCGCCCGCGCCCTCGTCACCCGCCCCGACGTCCTCTTCGCGGACGAGCCGACCGGCGCCCTGGACACCGTCACCTCGCGCGAGGTGCTGCGGATGATGCGGACGCTGGTCGACCAGGAGGGCCAGACCACCCTGATGGTCACCCACGACCCGGTGGCCGCGGCCCACGCCGACGTCGTCATCTTCCTCAAGGACGGCCGTATCGCCGACCGCATCCCGCTCGACCGCCAGGCCGGTGTGAACAACGCCGCCTCGATCGCCACCCGCATGGCCCGGCTGGAGGCCTGACAGACATGCTGATCCTCGCGAACGTCCGTGAACGCTGGTCGGGATTCCTCGGCGCCTTCGTCGCCGTCCTGGTCGGCGTCGCCCTGATCACCACCACGCTGGTCATCTACGACTCGGCCAAGGCCAAGGTCCAGCCCCGCTACGAGGCCGCCGTGGCCCTCGCCCTGCCGCCGCAGGCCGTCGACGCCGACGGCAGCCCCGAGGACCGGATGCCGTGGAGCGAGTCCGAGGCGGAGCCGCTGGTATCCGGACTCGCGAAGGTTCCGGGCGTCTCGGACGCCGTCGTGGACCGCTCCTTCTACGCCCAGGCGATCAAGAACGGCAAGCCCGTCACCGACGAGGGCGCCCTGGAGTCCGGACACGGCTTCTCCAGCGCGCGGATGGCGCCGTACAAGCTCGTCTCCGGCCGCGCCCCCGCCGCCGCGGACGAGGTCGTGGTCGACCGCGCCATCGGAGCGGCCCTGGGCGGCGAGCTGACCGTCAACATCACGCAGGGGCGCGAGCGGTTCAAGGTCGTCGGCGCCGTGGACGGTCCCGGCTACTACTTCAGCGAAGAGTTCGCCGCCGGGCAGCAGCCCGGTGTCGCCGCCATCGCCCTGATCCCCGACAAGGGCGCCGACACCGGCGCGATCGTGGCCGCGGCGAAGAAGGTGCTCGGCGGCAACGGCAACGTGGTCACCGGTGACGGACGGTCCGAGCTGCAGCCCGCGCACATCGAGCACAAGCGCTTCCTCGGCGTCCAGCTGATCAGCGCCATGGCCATCCTCGGCCTGTTCACCACGGTGTTCGTCGTGGCCTCCATGCTGGTCCTGGCCACCGGGATGCGCCGCCGCGAGATCGGTCTCCTGCGCACCGTCGGCGCCTCGCCGAAGCAGATCCGGCGCATGATCCTCGGTGAGGCCGCCGTGGTCGGCCTGGCCGGCTCGATCGTGGGCTGCGTGGCCGGTGTCGCCGCCTCCCCGATGCTGCTCTCGATCCTCAAGGACCTGGACGTCACCCCGCCCGGCATGGGGATCACCGTCGCCGCCTGGCCGCTGCTCGTGGCCTCCGTGATCGGTATCGGCGTCAGCGTGACCGGCGCCTGGACCGCGGGCCGCAAGGCCGCCAAGGTCGCCCCGATCGAGGCGCTGCTCGACAGCCGCTCGGCCGACAAGGGCATGGGGCACGGCCGTTGGATCGCCGGCCTGTCCGTTCTCGGCCTCGGTGCCCTGCTCGCCATCGGCACCGCCACCTCCACCGCCGACAACCGCGTCAACATGGCGATCTTCGCTACCATGACTCTGATCGTCGCGGCGGCCCTGCTGGCTCCCGTCTTCGTCGCACCCGTCGGCCGGCTCCTGACCGCCCCGTTCCAGCGCGGCGGCAAGGCCGCCCCGGTCCTGGTCCGGGCCGAGATGGTCGCCAACCCGCGCCGTGCCGCCTCCCTGGTGGCCCCGGTGATCGCCGCTGTCGGCTTCGCCGTGCTGCTCAGCGGCATGGTCGAGACGATGCGGGTGGCCTACCCGGCCGGTGAGGCACTCAAGGTCGCGGGCCAGACGATCGTCACGCCGGACGGCACTCCGGGCAACACCGACGAGGTCGTCGCCGCCAACCCGGTCGGCAAGGCAGCCCTGCCGACCCGCGCGTTCGTCGAGACCAAGCAGGCGCAGGACGCCGAGACCGCCGGTGCGGCCCGTGTCCTGGACGTCCTGGGCAGCCGGAACCCGAAGTGGGACAGGGAGGGACAGGCCGTCCTCGGTGAGAAGACGGCCGGCGAGCTGGGCCTGAAGCAGGGCCAGGAGGTACCGGTGCGGTTCGCGGACGGCGCCACCGTCACGCTCACCGTCGCCCAGGTGCTGCCCGACGACCCGGCCCGCGGTGACTTCGTGGTCGCCCGTGGCCTGGTCCGCGCCCACGACCCGGCCGCGCTCACCGACGACATCTTCGTCCCGGCCGACGCCAAGGCCTCGGACGCGGTACCCGGAGTGGCGCTGCACGACGCGCTGGAGTTCGCCCTGGCCGACTACAACACCGACGCCAAGCTGACCGAGTCCCTCGCCATGATGCTGATCGTCATCGCTGTCGGCTACAGCGTGATCGCCGTCGCCAACAGCATGGCCATGGCCGCCCACGGCCGACGCAGGGACTTCGGCGTGATGAAGTCGGCGGGCGGCACCGTCCGCCAGCTCCTGTTCACCTCGGCCGGCGAGACCGCTCTGGTCGTCGTGATCGGCGCCGCCCTCGGTGTCCTGGTCACGCTGCCCCCGCTGGCCGGGATGGCGGCCGGACTCTCCGAGGCCACCTCATCGGACGTGGGCCTGCACCTGAATTCCGGCGCGATCGTCACGGCCGTCATCGGCACCCTGGCGGCGGCGGTCCTCGCGGGGATCGCGGTCACGTCGAAGACGCTCAAGCGGCAGGCGGCGTAAGGCTCAGGGGAGAGCGAGAGGCAGCAGGAAGGCGCATGACGAACACCCGCTGGCGGGCCTGCGCGGGCGGCGCCTTCCCCGGCGCCGATCGCGTCGCGAAGACCCCACGACCACAGGAGTACGCGCGGCATGGCTGACCTGTCCGGCGCCGCTGCGCCCGACCCGGCGTTCTCACACCTCCCGGATGGGCGTGGGGTGTTGTCCGTGTGCGCAGGTGTCGTCGAAACCAGTTTCTGGGTGTACGGGGCGTCGGCGTCGCGGGCGGCGGAGGGCTCGAAGCGGGCGACGGAGCCGGCCTGGGACCACAGGCCCGTCACGTGCGGGCGGCTGGCCAGGGTGAAGAATCCCTTGGACCGCAGGATCCGCCCGTAGGCTCCGCTGTCCAGCTCGTCGGTCATGAACGTCCACAACCGCGGCGTCGACGACCGTGACCATGGTGTCCAGGCGGGCAGTCGGTCGTGCGGCATGAGTGTCAGCCTTCGGGGCGCAGCAGCCCGCGTTCGTACGCCTTCGCCAGCCTTTGCGGCACCAGGTGCGAGACGCCGTCGACCGTGACCGGCACGAGCTGCGGGGTGGTGGCCTTCCACTGAGCGCGACGGTGACGGGTGTTGCTGCGGGACATCTTGCGCTTGGGAACGGCCATGGGGTCCTCCTCTGTACGTGGGTGACACGGGAAGCTACATGAAAATGGATCCCATTACTAATTATGTGCCGGGCGGGTTCGCCCGGACGGCGTTCACCCGAGTACGAGTGCGGCCGCGATCGCCGGGCCGAAGGCGCCGCCGAGCTGGTAGCAGAGGACGAACAGGCCGATGGCGGAGGGGCGTTGGGCCGCCGGCGCGGTGCCGCCCGCGTAGACGGCGAGTACCGCGTTGGCGCCGGTCGCGGCGAACACCGCGGCCGTGGGCGTCAGCAGCAGTACGGGCGCCGAGGTCGCGAAGGCGGCGAGTGCGAGGGCCCCGGCGCCCGCCGCGAGCAGGGTCGCGAAGACCGTACGCCGCCCCAGCCTGGCCGCGTTCGCGGCGAACAGCAGGGACAGTCCCGAGCCCGCCAGCAGGGCGATCAGCTGGCCGGCGCCGATGGCCGAAGTGGCCCAGCCCGTACGGTCGGCGATCAGCCGAGGCAGGGCGAACAGCAGGATGAAGTACGAGGTCGACAGGGTGACGGCGGTCCCCGCGGAGGCCAGGAAGAGCGGCGAGCGCAGCACCGCGGCGGGGACGAAGCCGTCGGGCCGCCGCCGCATATGACGGGCCAGGAGCGCGGCCGCGAACAGCGCCGCGGCCAGGGCCGGGAGCGGGGTGTGCGGCAGCAGGACCAGCGCCGAGGCGAGGGCGACCAGGAGCGCCGCGCCCCGGCCGTCGAAGTGCTGCGGGAGCGGCGCGGCGTCCCGCGTGCGCCGCGCGACCACCGGCACGGCGAGCAGCGACACCGCGGAGAGGGCGAGGGCGGCCCGCCAGGAGGCCGCGCCGCCGAGCAGCGAGCCGAGCAGCGGCCCCGATGCGCCCAGTACGCCGAACCCGGAGGCGATCACGCCGGTCCGGCGGGCCGACCCGGCGAGGTTCATCGCCACCGCCACCAGACCGGCCCCGCCGAGCGCCTGCCCGGCCCGCCCGACGAGGGCCAGCGGCAGCCACGACGCCACGGCGACCAGCACGGTACCGGCTGCCACCAGGGCCGAACTGGCCCGCAGGGCGGTCCGTACGCCGCGCTGCCTGAGCAGTCCGGCCAGCAGTGGCGTGCCCACCGCCATCGCCCAGGCGAACGCGGTGACGAGCCAGGTCGCGGCGCCCGTCGAGACGCCGAGCGAGTGCGCCATGTCCGGCAGGATCAGCACCGGCGCGTTGGCTCCGGCGGCGATCGGCGTGGCCAGCAACGCCAGCCAGAGCGCGGGGACTTGGCGGGGCGCGGGGCTCGGCGCTTCGGCGCTGGCGCTGGTTCCGGCTTCGGCTCCGGTTCGGGCTCCGGTTCGGGTGATGCGTAGAGGTGCGGCGGACATGGCAGGGGTCCCCTCATTACTTCAGCCTTGACAATCTCAACGTTGAAATAAAAGCAGGGAGGGTGGTTCAGCGTCAAGTGTCTTAATGTTGAGAAGGTTTCTTCGAGCGGGAGCGTGTGATGAGTGATGCGGTGGACCAGATCATCGGCCAGTGGGTCAGGGAGCGCCCTGACCTGGCCGACGATCTGTGGCCGGTCGAACTGCTGGGCCGGATTCAGCGGCTGGCGCTGACCCTTGACAAGGAGATCAAGGCCTTCTGTGCCGAACATGGCCTGGAGTCAGGTGAGTTCGACGTCATCACCACGCTCCGGCGGAGCGGGGCGCCGTACAGCATGACGGCCGGAGCCCTGGTCACGGCGTCCTTCGTCACCTCCGGAGCGATCACCAACCGCATCGACCGGATGGAGGTCAAGGGGCTCGTCGAGCGGGTGCGCGACGACGTCGACCGGCGCTCGGTGCGGATCCGGCTCACCGACCACGGCTATCAGATGATCGAGGCCATCATGGGCGAGCATCTGCGCAACTACGCGCGCCTCGCCGGGATGCTGGACCGTGCGGAGGTCGACCAGGCCTCCGGAGTGCTGCGCAGAATGCTGGAGGCGTACGGCGACACCTCGCTGAGCTGAGCTGAGCTGAGGTGAGCTGAGGGCCTGCCTTTGAGCCCGGCGCTCACCCCGGACGCTCAGCCCGTCCCCTCCGCCGTCAGCCCCGTCTTCGCGCCGGCCCCGCACAGCGGAACGACCGCGCTCCGCGAGCCGAGCGCCCCCTCGCGCACCGCCGCCCAGCAGGCCACCCCCGTCGACTCGACATAGAGCCCACGGGACGCCAGATCCCGCTGGGCCGCCGCGATCGCGGGCTCCGGCACGGTCAGGAAACCGCCGCCGAACTCCCGTACCGCGGCCAGCACCTGCCGGGCCCGCGGCGGCCGGGCGATGGCGATCCCCTCGGCGTACGTCGGCCGCACCGGCGCGGGCGTCGCGAGCAGTCCGGCGGCGCCCGCCCGCCACGCGTCCGCCAGCGGGGCGACCGCCGCCGCCTGCACCGCGTACAGCGCGGGCGCCCGGTCGACGAGCCCCGCCGAGCGCAGCTCCCGCAGCGCGAGCGCGGCGCCGAGCAGCAGCGTGCCGTTGCCGACCGGGACGACCAGCGCGTCGGGCAGCCGCCCGCCCAGGTCCTCCCACAGCTCGTAGACGTAGGTCTTGGTGCCGTGCGGGAAGTACGGGTTGTACACATGCGAGGCGTAGAACGTGCCCGGCGTGTCGGCCGCCGCCCTGGCCGCCGCCGCGGCGGCCTCGCGGTCGCCCGCCACCACCTCGAGCCGCGCCCCGTGCGCCCGGATCTGCTCCAGCTTCTTCGGCGACGTGCCGTCCGGTACGTACACCGTGCAGTCCAGCCCGGCGCGAGCGCAGTACGCGGCGATGGCCGTCCCCGCGTTCCCGCTGCTGTCCGCGATCACCCGCTCCGGCCCGAGCCGCAGCGCCAGTTCCGCGAGCAGCACCGCGCCGCGGTCCTTGAAGGACAGCGTCGGCAGCAGGAAGTCCAGTTTGGCCGAGATGTGTTCGGTCAGGTCGATCAGCGGCGTACGCCCCTCGCCGAGGCTGGCCGACGGGGGCCCCAGTGGTAGTGACTCGGCGTACCGCCAGAGCGAGTTGACCCGGCCCGTCAGGGCCTCCAGCGGGGCGGGCGTGGGGTGGAAGTCCAGGTCGAGCGGCCCGCCGCAGTCGGGGCAGCGCCAGACGAGGGACCGGGCGGCGACCCGGCCGCCGTCGACGGGGCAGACGTAATCGGGCAAGAGGGGCGGTGTGGACGGTGTTGTCATGGGCGCAGACTAGGCCAGCGGTCATCGCGCGCCTTCCGTGTCATTTGGTGACGAAGTGTCATGTCGACTTTGTGGACCCTGTGTTACATCCGTGCACGACCCTTGTGCGATTCCTATGGGTGGGCCAATCTTTCGCTGACGGCCAGGGCGTGGACATGCCATTTGTCATGCACCTGTCGTTGCACCGCGTTGCGCCCGCGCGATCCGAGTGATCCGAACTCGCGCGGACCCGCAATCCCCCACCAGTGCACCATCACCGAGGAGGACCCCTCAGATGGCAGTCAAGCGTCCCGTTGGACGAAGATTCGCTCGCCTAGGTGCGACCGCCGTCGCGGCCTTCGCGATCGGAGCCGCCACCGCACTCCCCGCGTACGCGGCGGGTCAGGACGCGGAAGGCGTGATCGCCAACGCCGGAGCCCCCGACCGGATCGCCGGTAGCTACATCATCACCCTGGACGACGGCGTCGACGCCTCGTCGAAGCAGGCCAAGGCGCTCGCCAAGAGGTACGGCGCCGAGATCGAGGACGTCTACGACGCCGCGCTGAACGGCTACGCCGTGGAGCTCAGCGAGAAGCAGGCGAAGAAGTTCGCCGCGGACGCCGCGGTCGAGTCCGTCGTACAGAACCAGAAGGTCTCGATCGACGGCACCCAGCCCAACCCGCCGTCCTGGGGCCTGGACCGGATCGACCAGCCGGATCTGCCGCTCGACGACAGTTACACCTACCCGGACTCGGCGGGTGAGGGCGTCACCGCCTACATCATCGACACCGGCATCCGGCACAGCCACAACGACTTCGGCGGTCGCGCCAGCTTCGGCTACGACTACTGGAACCAGGGCGGCAACGACGGCAACGGCCACGGCACCCACGTCGCGGGCACGGTCGCGGGCAGCTCCTACGGCGTCGCCAAGAAGGCCGACCTGGTCTCGGTGCGGGTACTCGACAACAACGGCTCGGGCACCATCGCCAGCGTCGTCGGCGGCATCGACTGGGTGACCCAGAACGCCAAGAAGCCCGCGGTGGCCAACATGAGCCTCGGCGGCGGCGCCAACTCCACGCTGGACGACGCGGTCCGCAACTCCATCGCCTCTGGCGTCACCTACGCGGTGGCCGCCGGTAATTCCAACGCCGACGCCTCCGGCTACTCCCCGGCCCGTGTGGCCGAGGCGCTCACCGTCGGCTCCACCACCAGCAGCGACTCCCGCTCCTCGTTCTCCAACTACGGTTCCGTCCTCGACATCTTCGCGCCCGGCTCGTCCATCACCTCGGCGTGGAACTCCAGCGACTCGGCGAGCAACACCATCTCCGGTACGTCGATGGCGGCCCCGCACGTCGCGGGCGCCGCGGCCCTGATACTCGCCGACAACCCGGCCTACTCGCCCGCGCAGGTCGGCTCGGCGATCGACTCCGCCGCGGCGACCGGCAAGGTCGGCAACCCCGGCTCCGGCTCGCCGAACAAGCTGCTCCAGATCGGCGAGGGCGATCCGGGCGACCCCGGTGACCCGGGCGAGGGCCGGTTCGAGAACACCACCGACTACGCGATCAACGACCACCAGACCACCGAGTCCCCGATCTCCGTCAGCGGCATCTCGGGCAACGCGCCGTCGGACCTGAAGGTCGAGGTCGACATCAAGCACACCTACATCGGTGACCTGCGCGTCGAGCTGGTCGCGCCGGACGGCGGGACCTTCCTGCTGAAGGACTTCGGCACCGGCGGCAGCAGCAACGACATCAACACCACCTACACGGTCGACGCCTCGTCGAAGACCGCCGACGGTGGCTGGAAGCTGCGGGTCCACGACAACTACTGGTGGGACACCGGCAAGATCGACGCCTGGGCGCTGCAGTTCTAGCGCTGGCTCCCACCTCCGGATAGCGCTCGGACAGCACTCGGGCAGCATCGCAGCACCGCAGCACCGCACAACCCCTCGTCCCCGCTGGCGGCTCCGGCCACCGCGGGGACGAGGCCGTGTCGGCCTCGGCGTACGATTCGCGCAGCCGTTCGCACCGTCGCACCACCCCGCCGAGGAGTCCGGAAACCCATGGCCACACCGCCGCCCGAGGGGACGCCGCCCCCGCCGCCGTACGGGCAGCAGCCGTACGGCCAGCCCCCGCAGGGTCCACCGCCGTACCCGCAGGGTCCGCAGCCGTACCCGCAGTCCCCGTACGGCGGCTGGCCGGGCCCCTATCCGCCGCCGCAGCGGCCGCCGGTCAACGGCCTGGCCATCACGTCACTGGTGTTCGGACTGCTGTGCTGTCTGCCGGTCATCGGGCTGGTCTTCGGCGTCATCGCGCTCACGCAGATCAAGAAGAGGGGGGAGCGCGGCAAGGGCATGGCCATCGCGGGCGTCACGCTCTCCTCGATCGGCACCCTGCTGTTCGCCCTCACGCTCGCGACGGGCGGGTTCGGCTCGTTCATGGACGAGTTCCGGGACGCCGTCAAGTACAGCGACACCCAGCTCAGCACGGGTGACTGTCTCAACACCCGCGACGGCCGTCTGGAAGGCGAGACGAGCGGCGTGCAGATCGTCTCGTGCGACACGCCGCACCACGCCGAGGTGTACGGGACCGCGACCCTGACCGGAAGCAGCTATCCGGGCGAGGACCAGGCCCTGGACTTCGCCGACGCCAGGTGCGGTGCCCTGCTGCGGGGATATTTCGGCGGCGGCCCCGACGCGCTGCCGTCCGGCGTGGACGTCTACGTCTACGCCCCGACCGCGCAGAGCTGGCGGCAGGGCGACCGGGACGTCTCCTGCCTCCTCGGCCGGGTGGACGGCAGCAAGGCGACCGGATCCCTGCGGGGCACGGGACCCGGCGGACGGGAGTCGGGAGACGACGGGCCGGGCGGCTCGGACCTGGACGCCCAGGCCTGACGCCCAGCGGCGGAGTCCAGCACCGAATCAGAGCAGAGCCCCGTACCTCAGTACATGCTCAGCAGGGCGTCGACCGACGGCTCCGCCGTGCCGCCCTCGTCCGGCAGCCCCAGCTCGAACCAGACCGTCTTGCCGCGTGGTGTGCGGCGTGAGCCCCAGGCCGCGCTGAGCAGGCCGACGAGTTGCAGGCCCCGGCCGCCCTCGTCGGTGTCGCGGGCACGGCGGCGGCGCGGCTGTACCAGGCCCGCGTCCCACACCTCGCACACCAGGGTGCGGTCGAGCAGCAGCCTCAGCCGGATATCGCCTTCGCCGTACCGCAGCGCGTTCGTGACCAGCTCGCTGACCAGCAGCTCCGTGGTGTCCACCAGGGGCTGAAGGCCCCAGGAGACCAGGCGCGTACGGGTGTACTCGCGGGCCCGGCCCACCGAGCGCGGCTCGCGCGGCAGCGTCCAGTCGCCGACGGCGTTCGCGGGCAGTCCCCGTACGCGGGCCATGAGCAGGGCGATGTCGTCCTCGCCGTGCCGGGTGTCGAGGGTGCTCAGCACGTGGTCGCAGACGTCCTCCAGCGGGCGCGCGGGGCTGGCGAGCGCGGCGCGGAAGGCGTCCAGGCCCTCGTCGAGCGGGTGGTCGCGGGACTCCACCAGGCCGTCCGTGTAGAGCGCGAGCAGGGCCTCTTCGGGGAGTTCGACCTCGACCTCCTCGAAGGGCTCGCCGCCCACGCCGAGCGGCATGCCGGGCGGCACGTCGAGCAGCAGCGCGGACTCGCCGGGTTCGACCAGGACGGGCGGCAGATGGCCCGCGTTGGCGAAGGTGCAGCGCCGGGTGACCGGGTCGTAGACCGCGTACACGCAGGTCGCGAGGTACACCTCGGAAGGGTCGGCGGTGTCGGCGGGGTCGGCCTCATGGCTCGCGGCGTCGGCCGCCCGCCGCGAGCCGGTACCGGCCGGAGCGCCGCGCTGGGCCCCGGCGCCCCAGGGTGTGCCGAGGCCGCGCGCGACCTCGTCCAGCGCGTGCAGCACCTCGGCGGGCTCCAGGTCGAGCAGCGCCAGGGTGCGCACCGCGGTGCGGAGTTCGCCCATGGCGACGGCGGCCCGCAGCCCGCGCCCCATGACGTCGCCGACCACCAGGGCCGTACGGTGGCCCGGCAGCTCGATGACGTCGAACCAGTCGCCGCCGACCTCGGTGGCGGCGTTGCCCGGCAGATAGCGGCAGGCGATGTCCAGGCCCGCGGCCTCCGGGTCGCCCGGCGGCAGCAGGGAGCGCTGGAGGATCAGCGCCCGCTCGTGCTCGCGGCGGTAGAGGCGGGCGTTGTCGATGCAGACGGCGGCGCGCGCGGCGAGCTCGACGGCGAGCGAGCGGTCCCGTTCCCCGAACGGCTCGCTGCCCTTGGTGCGGGAGAAGCGGACCAGGCCGACGACGGTGTCGTGCGCGACCATCGGCACCGCGAGCGTCGAGCGGACCAGGTCGCTGTCGTCGCCGGGGACGGCGACCGGGCGGTTGGTGCGCAGCGCCCTGGCGCAGGGCGAGTGGAAGGCGTACCGGTGTACGGCGCCGACCGCTACCGGGCTCGCCTCGCTCTCCTCGTCGAGCGGCGCGTCCGACACGGCGCTGGAGAAGGCCACCCGGCGCAGCTCCGCGCTGCCGTCGACCACGCCCGGCGGGGCCTCGTCGCCGTCGATGAGCCCCTGGTAGAGGTCGACCGACGCCAGGTCGCAGAAGACCGGGACGGTCACGTCGAGGAGTTCGCGCGCGGTGGTCTCCAGGTCGAGTGAGTTGCTGATTCTGGATCCGGCCTCGTTGAGCAGGGCGAGGTTGCGGCGGGCGTGGGCGGCCTCGCGGGCGGCGGCGTGCCGCCGGGTGACGTCGATGCCGAGTCCGGCGACGCCCACGGGGCGTCCGCTGCCGCTGTGTACGCGGTAGAGGTTGATCGACCAGTGGCGGCGGTCGGACGAGCCGGGCGCGGGGCCGACGAGCTGCAGCTCGGTGACCGCCTCACCGGTGGTGAGGACCCGCTCCAGGGCCGCGGCCATCCGGTCGGCCTCCTGGCGGGGCAGATAGTCGTGGACGGTGCGGCCCCGGTGGTCTTCGGCGGCGCCGCCGAACACGGCGGCGAACCGCCGGTTGGCACGCTGCACCCTCAGGTCCGTACCGAACAGCAGGAACCCGAACGGAGATTGGCCGAATATCGCCTGAGACGCGGCGAGGTCGGTCTCGATACGGCGCAGGGCCCGGACGTCGACCACGACGCAGACGGCCGCCCGCTCGCCGCCTTCGGTCGCGGTCGGCATCACATAGACCTCGGCGACCCCGTCCAGGCTGCCGTCGGCGGCCAGCCGGAAGGGGACGACGCCGGTCCACTCCCTGCCGTCGAGGATCTCGGCGACCTTGCGGTGTCCGAGGTCGCGCAGGTCGGCGGGGACGAACGCCTCGATCGGGTCCTTGCCCACCGCGTCCTTCGCGGGCACCCCGAACAGCTGCTCCGCGCGCGTCGACCACTGGTCGATCAGCCCGTCGGCGCCGAGCGAGAAGGAAGCGACCTTGATGTAGTCGTAGATCGAGCCGGGCGGACTGCTCTGCCACATGATGTCGCCCGGCGCCTGTCCGGGTGCCCATGCCCCGGCCGGTATCTCGCTCACGCGCCCGCCTTCCGCTTCCGCCACGGACCAGGTACCACCGGCGGCTCGACCGCAGTATCCAGTACTACGGCCGCATGCGACACCGCGCTCGCACCACCCGTCACATCCCTCTATTTTGAGCCAGGTGGCCGATGGCCGGTCAAGACCGCGGCCCCCGCCCTCTCCCTCATTACTCACCGGGGAGCGGCAGCTCGAACCACACCGCCTTGCCGCTCTTGCCCCGCCGGGTCCCCCAGCGGCCCGCGGCGCAGGCCACCAGCTGGAGGCCGCGGCCCCCCTCGTCCTCCAGGGCGGCGGCGCGCTCCAGGGGCGGGTCGGGCAGCGGATCGGACACCTCGACCAGGAGCGATCCGGAGCTGCCCGGCGGCCGCTGGAGGCGTACGCCGATCGGGCCCGACGCGTGCTGCAACGAGTTGGTGACCAGCTCACTCACCAGCAGTACGGTCACGTCGGCGAGCGCGTCGAGCCGCCAGGCGACCAGCTGGTTACGGACCCGGTGGCGAGCGGTGCGCACCGCGCCGGGGTCGGCAGGGAAGGTCCACTCGGCGCGGTCGCCATCGGTGTCGAGCACGCCGATCACTTCCCAAGATCAGCAAAGCCTGTCCGGTTTCATGGGGTTAATCAGCACATACCCGATATCAAGTGGCGTCTACCGCACCCGTGGGCGCACTGTGGCACGAACGGCGTACGGGGAGCACGCTGGCGGCCTGCTGGGCTGCTGGTCTGCCGCGCGGGCTCAGCCCCGGCCGAGCCCGCGGGCGGCCTCGGCCACCGCCGGGCGGTCCTGCGGCAGCCAGTCCACCTCCCAGATCTGGTCCGGGGTCAGCCAGCGCAGCGCGTCGTGGTCCTGGAGCGGCCGCGCCTCGCCGGACACCAGCTTGGCGGTCCACGCCCACAGGACGTATCCGGGCCGACCTGGGACGACAGGACCCAGCGGCCACTCGCCCGGAATCCGCTCCAGGGGCTCCGCCTCGACCCCCAGCTCCTCGCGCAGTTCGCGCACCAGCGCCTGCTCGGGCCGCTCGCCCGGCTCGACCTTGCCGCCGGGCAGCTCCCAGCGCCCGGCCAGTTCGGCGGGGGCGCTGCGCCGGGCGGCGAGCATGCGCCCCGCGTCGTACAGGGCGGCGCCGACCACCACGATCCGTTCGGTCATGCGCCGGAGCTTAGAGCCTGGCTCAGCTGGTCCGCTGACCGATGTGCTCGACCCAGTAGAGCTGCTTGTGGCGCCGGTCCGCGAAGCCGTCGGCGATGCGCTGGGCCTCGTCCTTGGTGGCGTACCTGCCGACGCGGTAGCGGTTGCCGCCGTCGTCCTGCCTGATGACCTGCCAGGGGAGCGTGACCCCGCCGTCATTCATCGTGCCCCTCCCGCCGCTGAGTGCCCGCGCTTGTCCCCGTCCGTTAAGGAAACCCCATGACGCATATGCCCGAGCGTACGCCTGGCCTTCACTCAGCGGATACGGGTTTGCACGAAGAGGTACGCATCGAGCCAACCGGAGGGGCGCACGCAGAGGAACGCGCCCCCGGACGGCGGGACTTGGCGCGGCTACTTCACCGGCAGGCGGTAGGCGACGCGGTAGCGGTCCGCGGGCACCACGATGTCGGCCGTCTCGACCGGCTGCCCGGACGCGTAGTACGTACGCGAGATGACCAGCACCACATGGCCCGGCACCCCGCCGAGCGCGAGCAGCTCGTGGGCCAGGCCGGGGCGCGCGCCGACCTCTTCGGCGACGTTGTCCACGATCACGTCGATCGCGGCCATCCGGTCGGCCACGCCGCAGCCGCCCAGCGGGCCGTCCTCGGGAAGCATCACCGGCGTACGCCCCGTGATGGCGAGGGGCTCCCAGGAGGTCGAGAGCATCATCGGCTCGCCCGCGTCCCGGAAGACGTACCGCGTGCACATCACGCGGTCGCCCGGCTTGACGGCGAGCCGCTCGGCGACCTCCGCGCTGGCGTCCACCTGCTCGCTGCGGGACTCCCAGGTGCCGCGCGCGCCGCTCTCGGCCTGCTCCTGCCGGAACGGCGACGAGGGGCCCGTCGGGCGGTAGCCGGAGCGGGAGAGCCTGCGCGGCACCGGGCGCTCGCGCACATAGGTGCCCGAGCCCGAGCGCCCCTCGACCAGACCCTCGGCCATCAGCACCTTCCGCGCCTCCAGGGCGACGGTGTCCGATACGCCGTAGTCCGCGCGGATGCGGGCCTGCGAGGGGAGTCGGGTGTGCGGCGGCAGCGAACCGCTGACGATCTTCTTGCGGAGATCGTCCGCGACGCGCAGATACGCAGGCTGCTCACCGAAGGCCACTATCCACTCCCATCAGGTTGACAGACAGCAACAGCCTGGCAACCGACGGTTGCCGCCCGCAAGCTAGGGCCAATGAATCACCCGAAGTGATGACTTACGTTTAGCCCTGCTTACTCCGGCTTCTCCGGCTTACCCCGCCCCGGCGCGCGGCGCGCGCGGGTCTCGCTCCCGCCGAAGCTGCCCGGCGCGCCCCCCGCGAGGACGACCCCGCCGAGCAGCGCGCCGCCGAGGCCCCCGTCAGCCGGTTCGCCCTCCCCGTGCGTCTCCCCGCGCGCCTCCTCGTACGCGCTCACATCGCGGGTCGCGAGCTGTTGTGCCTGCCGAGCCAGGTCCCCCGCCCGCTGGGCCTCCGCCAGAGCGCCCGGCGCGTCCGTCGCCGCCAGGGCCGCGGCCCGGTCGAGGCGCCGCTGGGCCTCGCTGAGCCGGGTCCTGGCCTGGCTGCCGACCGCCCCGCGGTGCGTGGTCACGCAGTCCGCCGCCGCCCCGACCGCGCTGCGGGCCGTGAGCGTCGCCTGATCGAGCAGGGTGACCGCGCGCCAGGCGGCGTCCGGTTTCTCGCGGACCCCGGCGAGCACCTCGTCGAGCGCCGCGTCGGCCTCCTCGACCCGCCGCAGCCCGTCGACCGGGTCGTGCCGCCCCCCGGCCAGCGCCTCGCGCACCGCGCCGACGGCCGCCTCGGCGCGGGTGATCCGCGCCCGTACGTCAGCCGCCGGGGTCCCGCTGGCCGCGCCCCGCGCCGACCCGAGCAGCCCGCGCGCGTCGGCGATGTCCTCCTCGGTCGTGGCCAGCGCGCCGGGCAGGCGGCCGGTCGCCGCCGCGAGCTCCTGGGCCAGCCGGTCCACCGAGTCGACCAGCGTGCCCGCCTGGTCCACCGCGCCCTCGGCCGCGCGCAGCCGCGCCGCCGCCGTCTCCCCGTCGCCCGAGTCGAGCGCCCGCCGCGCCTCGCCCAGCTGCCCGGCGGCGAACCGCAGCCGTCCGTCGGCCGCGTCGACCCGCCCCGCCACGGGCGCGACCGCCGAGTCCGAGTACCGTGCGGCCAGCGCGTCGAACGTGGCCCGCGCCGTGCTCGTACGGCCCGTCACCTCGCGCACCAGCCGCCCGACGTGGTCCAGCGCGTCCGGCGCGTGCTCCGCCAGGGCCCGCAGCCGGTCGAAGTCCGCCGCGTCGGCGTCCAGCCGGGCGCTGGCCTGGGCGCAGCGCGTGACGATCTCGCCCAGCATGCGCCGATGCGTCGCCTCCTCGGCCGGAACGGCGCCGTCCAGCTGCTGCCGTACCCGGAAGGCCACGGTCAGCTCCGCCCTGGCGTACTCCAGCGCGTCCGTGAACGGCCGCACGGCGGCGTCTCCGAACTGGGCTGCGGCGAACCCGAGTTCCTCGGCGCTGGTGCGCACCGCGTCATCGGCTGCCACCAGCAGGCGCCGGGACTCCTCGTCCAGCTCCGGCAGCGCGGGACCGGACGGCGCCGGACGCGGGCCGCCGCCTCCCGGTGTGGTGCGCGTGGCGGCCCTCCTCCGGCGCTTGGCGTACGCGTACACCGCCAGCGCGACCGCGCAGCCCACCGCGACCACGGGCAACACGACATCGCCCCCGAGCCCCTCGCCCTGTGCCAGCATATTCGTGAGCGTATGGCCGGATATGCCCGCCCGCGACCGGGACGGAACCTCGGAAGGAACTTGGAAGGGACTCGGAAGGGACTCGGAAGGGACTACGCGCCAGGCCGCCGCCGGATCTTGTTCCCCAGCCACACCAGCGGGTCGTACTTCCGGTCCACCGCCCGCTCCTTCAACGGAATCAGCGCGTTGTCGGTGATCCGGATCCCCTCCGGGCACACCTCGGTACAGCACTTGGTGATGTTGCAGTACCCGAGGCCGTGCTCGTCCTGCGCGGCGGTCTTCCGGTCCAGGCCGGCGGACTCGGCCGCGTCCAGCGGATGCATATCAAGCTCCGCCACCCGCATCAGGAACCGCGGCCCGGCGAACGCCGCCTTGTTCTCCTCGTGGTCGCGCACCACATGACAGGTGTCCTGACACAGGAAACACTCGATGCACTTGCGGAACTCCTGCGACCGGTCCACGTCCTCCTGCCGCATCCGGTACGCGCCGGGCGCCACCCCCTCGGGCGGCACGAACGACGGCACCTCGCGCGCCTTCGCGTAGTTGAACGACACATCCGTCACCAGGTCGCGCAGCACCGGAAACGCCCGCAGCGGGGTCACCGTGATCGTCTCGTCCCGCGCGAAGACCGACATCCGGGTCATGCACAGCAGCCGCGGCCGCCCGTTGATCTCCGCGCTGCACGAACCGCACTTGCCCGCCTTGCAGTTCCAGCGCACCGCGAGATCGGGCGCCTGGGTCGCCTGGAGCCGGTGGACGATGTCGAGCACCACCTCGCCCTCATGGGCCTCGACCGTGAAGTCCTCCAGGCCGCCTCCCTGGGCGTCACCGCGCCAGACCCTCAGTGTCGCCTCGTACGCCGTCGACTCGGCTGTGCTCATTCGTAGAGCTCCTCTTCGGCGAGGTACTTGACCAGCTCCTCCTTCTCGAAGAGGGCGAGCAGGTCGGGACGGATGGGCTCGGTCTGCTCCCGCGTCAGCCTGATCTGACCGCGCGCCGGATCGACGGCCGCGACACCGCGCACCGGATCGGCGGCCGCGAGGCCGTCGCCGGGTTCGGCCAGGCGGCACAGCAGGTTGGTGCGGCGCCAGCCGCGGTCCATCGCCGGGAAGTCGTCGCGGGTGTGCCCGCCGCGGCTCTCGGTGCGCTCCAGGGCGGCCCGCGCCACGCACTCGCTGACCAGCAGCATGTTCCGCAGGTCGAGCGCGAGATGCCAGCCGGGGTTGAACTGGCGGTGCCCCTCGACCCCGGCCCGGCGGGCCCGCGCCCTGAGGTCGCCGAGCTTCTGTAGCGCCTGGACCATCTCGGACTCGTGGCGGATGATGCCGACCAGGTCGTTCATGGTCTGCTGCAGCTCCTGGTGCAGGGTGTACGGGTTCTCCGGCGGCCCACTGGCGGCCGCGGCGCCGGGCGCGGTCGGCCCCTCCGCCGAGAACGGCCCCTCCGCCGAGAACGGACGCAGCGCCTCGGCCGCCGCCGCGTCGACCTGTGCCTCGTCGACCTGTGCCTCGTCCACCGCCGGGCGGCCCTCCTGTCGCGCGGCCGCGTACTCGGCGGCGTGCAGCCCGGCCCGCCGCCCGAACACGAGCAGGTCGGACAGCGAGTTGCCGCCCAGCCGGTTGGAGCCGTGCATTCCGCCCGCCACCTCGCCCGCCGCGTACAGGCCCGGAACGCCGACGGCGGCCGCCGTGTCGGACTCGACCGCGATGCCGCCCATCACGTAATGGCAGGTCGGCCCGACCTCCATCGCCTCGGCCGTGATGTCGACGTCCGCCAGCTCCTTGAACTGGTGGTACATGGACGGCAGCCGCCGCCGGATCACGTCGGCGGGCATCCGGGTCGACACATCCAGGTACACCCCGCCGTGCGGGGAGCCGCGGCCCGCCTTGACCTCGGAGTTGATGGCGCGGGCCACCTCGTCGCGCGGGAGCAGCTCGGGCGGACGCCGGTTGTGGTCCGGGTCCTCGTACCAGCGGTCGCCCTCGTCCTCGGACTGGGCGTACTTCTCCTTGAAGACGTCCGGCACGTAGTCGAACATGAACCGCTTGCCCTCGGAGTTGCGCAGCACCCCGCCGTCGCCGCGCACCGACTCGGTGACCAGCAGCCCCTTCACGGACGGCGGCCAGATCATGCCGGTCGGATGGAACTGCACGAACTCCATGTTCACCAGCGATGCCCCGGCGAGCAGCCCCAGCGCGTGCCCGTCGCCCGTGTACTCCCAGGAGTTGGACGTCACCTTGAACGACTTGCCGATGCCGCCGGTGGCGATGACCACCGACGACGCCTCGATGACGAAGAACCGTCCCGACTCCCGCTCGTAGCAGAAGACACCGCCGACCGAGCCGTCCTCCCGCTTCAGCACGCGGGTGACCGTGCACTCCTGGAAGACCTTCAACCGGGCTTCGTGGTCGCCGAGCAGCCGGTGGTCCTCCTGCTGGAGCGCCACGGTCTTCTGCTGGAGCGTGCGGATCAGCTCAAGTCCGGTGCGGTCCCCGACATGCGCCAGGCGCGGATACTCGTGCCCGCCGAAGTTCCGCTGCGAGATCTTCCCGGAGCGGGTCCGGTCGAAGAGCGCGCCCCAGGTCTCCAGCTCCCACACCCGGTCCGGCGCCTCGCGCGCGTGCAGTTCGGCCATCCGCCACTGGTTGAGGAACTTGCCGCCGCGCATCGTGTCGCGGAAGTGCGTCTGCCAGTCGTCGCCCTCGTTGACATTGGCCATGGCCGCCGCGATGCCGCCCTCGGCCATCACCGTATGGGCCTTGCCGAACAGCGACTTGCAGATCACCGCCGTACGAGCGCCCCGCTCCCGCGCCTCGATCGCGGCCCGCAGCCCGGCGCCGCCCGCGCCCACCACGACCACGTCCCACTGCTGACGCTCGACTTGAGCCATCTTCGGCGTACCATCCCTCGGGTCTGCTGGATCGGGCTAGGTCGGGCTAGGTCGGGCCAGGTCGGCAGGTCGGCTAGAAGAGTGTCGGGTCGGCGAAGGCGCCGTTGGCCAGCAGGTACACATAGAAGTCGGCGAACCCGACGCTGACGAGCGAGGCCCAGGCCAGCAGCATGTGGTGGTCGTTCAGCCTGCCGACCCACCCCCACAGCCGGTAACGCACGGGGTGTTTCGAGAAGTGCTTCAGACGGCCGCCGATGATGTGCCGACAGGAGTGGCAGGACAGCGTGTAGAGCCAGATCAGCACGATGTTGACCAGGAACACGAGAGTGCCCAGGCCCATATGGCCCCACTCGTAGTCCTCGTCACGGAAGGCGAGCACGGTGTCGTAGGTGAGGATCGCGGCCACCGGGACCGCCGCGTAGAAGAAATACCGGTGGAGGTTCTGGAGCAGCAGCGGGAAGCGGGTCTCGCCGGAGTACTTCCGGTGCGGCTCGGCGACCGCGCAGGCCGGGGGAGAGGCCCAGAAGCCCCGGTAGTAGGCCTTGCGGTAGTAGTAGCAGGTCAGCCGGAAGCCGAGCGGCAGCACCAGGATGATCAGCGCGGGCGACAGGCCCCACCAGCTGCCGAACAGCGCCCAGTTGGGCCCGCCGCGCATCGGTTCGCAGTTCTCCGCCAGGCACGGCGAGTAGAACGGCGAGACATAGGGCGCCGCGTAGTAGTCGGCGTTCGCGAAGGCCCGCCAGGTCGAGTAGACGACGAAGGCGAGCAGCCCGGCGGCGGTCACGGCGGGCGCCAGCCACCAGCGGTCGGTACGCAGATGGGGCGCGGCGATGGCGGCGCGCGCGGCGCCGCGTACCCCGCCTCTGGGGTCGGTACTGGTAGCCAACGAAGTCTCCCGTACGGAAGCCGGTTCTCCAGTAGGTCAGGTCAGATCAGGCCTGGCTCAGTCCTGGCTCAGTCCTGGCTCAGTCCTGGCTCAGGGGGCGTGGCGGTCGCGGGCGCCGGTGCCCTCGTCGTCGAGATCGTCGAGGCCCGTCCACATCGAGCGGTCGTACGGATCGTCGGAGATCGTGACCATCTCGTCGGGCTTCGACGGCTTCTGGGCCCCGTGGGCGGCCGCGCGCAGCAGCGCCACGCTCTCGCGCAGATGGTCGGTGTCGGTGCGCACGCGACGGATGTCCAGGCCCGGTTCGACCTGCTGCTCCAGTCTCCCGACCGAGCGCACCAGGTCGTCCAGGCAACGCTGGACCGCCGTCAGATCATCTTGCAGGGACATGGCTAGCCCTACCTTCCGCGGTTGCGGTGGCGACGACATGCGCCTGCGAGTGTTGCGCGCCACATCCGCCGTTGTGAAGGGATCTGCGCGGATTACCGACTCAGGGGCTACATGTGCGCTCTTGTGTACGGGTCGGGACTGTGATTGGGCCGCACGAGTGGCGTTCTCTTTCTCCGCCGACGTGTCGCCGCCCCGTACGGGCCCGCATCACCTTCAGTTGGACGATAGGTGTGATCAACCCCTTATACCGCCACACATACCGCCATACGTGAACCAACCCGGCCCATACCGGCAGTGGGTGGCCGGGCCCCAGCCCCGGAGGTGCCAGCCATGTCCCACGACGGCGTCAGAGCCCGTCCCGCCCGCAGAGCGGCCGCCCTCCTCACGGCGGGCGTGCTCACCCTGCCCGCACTCGCCGGGTGCAGTTCGGGCGAGGAGCCGGACGCCACGCTGGCGCCCCAGGACATCGCGCCCGCGTCGCGTGACCTGGTGGCCGACGGGGGCAAGGTCGCCTGGGCGGTCGACGCGATGCCCGAGACGCTCAACGTCTTCCAGGCGGACGCGGGCGAGGCCACCACACGCGTCGCGGGCGCCGTACTGCCCTCCATGTACACGATCGACGCCAAGGGCCAGCCGCAGCGTAACGCCGACTACCTGGAGAACGCCGAGATCATCGAGCAGGAGCCCAAGCAGGTCGTGCTCTACCAGCTCAACCAGCAGGCGGTCTGGAGCGACGGCCGGGAGATCGGCGCCGCCGACTTCGCCGCCCAGTGGCGCGCCCTGTCCGGCAAGGACAGCGCGTACTGGACCGCGCGCAACGCCGGGTACGACAGGATCGAGAAGATCGAGCGCGGCGCGAACGACCTGGAGGTCCGGGTCACCTTCGCGAAGCCGTACGCGGACTGGCGCGCGCTGTTCTCGCCGCTGTACCCCAAGGACGTGATGGGGACGCCGGACTCGTTCAACGACGGCGCCCGCCGCGAGCTGAAGAACACCGCGGGCCCCTTCAAGATCAAGAAACTGGACCGCAAGAAGGGCGAGACCACACTCGTCCGCAACCCGCGCTGGTGGGGCAGCCCCGCCAAGCTGGAGAAGCTCGTCTTCCGGGCCGTACCGCCCCAGAAGCGCGCCGCCGCGCTCGCCGCGGGCAAGCTGGACCTGGCCGACATCGGCACGGGCGTCAACGAGCGGATCGCGCTGGCCGTACGGGACGCGGGCCGCAAGGGCCCGCTCACCCACGGCCCCGGCTCCGGCATCACCCCCGCCCAGGCCCTGCGCTCCTGGGCGATCGCGAACGGCGCGGGCGGCGAGGACGACGACGAGGCCGATGAGAAGGCCGAGGCCGAGCGGGAGGCCCGCGAGAAGAACCAGGCCGCGATCAAGAAGTACGCCGCCGAACAGCGTGCCCTCAGCGGCTTCAAGGTCCGCAAGTCCCTGGAACCGGCCTACACACAGCTGGCGCTGAACGGCGCCGACGGCCCGCTCGCCGACGAGCGGGTACGCCGCGCGGTGGCCCGCGCGATCGACCGCGCCGAGCTCGCCGAGACCGTACTGGGGCCGCTCGACCTGCCCGCCGAGCCGGTCGGCAGCCACCTGGCCCTGGCGGGCCAGGACGCGTACGCCGACAACAGCGGGGCGCTCGGCGAGCAGGACACCGCGGAGGCCCGCGCCCTGCTGGCCGACGCGGGCTGGTCACCGGGCGGCGGCGAGACGAAGGACGGCACGGCGGGCAGCAAGAAGGAGGGAGACAAGGAGAAGGACAAGGAGGAAGAGAAGGAGAAGCAGGAGAAGCAGGAGGAGAAGGGGGAGAAGGGGGAGAAGGGGGAAAAGGAAAAGCAGGAAAAGCAGGACGATGACGGCACTTACATCGTCGGCCAGGAAGACGGCAAGCCCCGCACCGGCGAGCAGCCCGAGAGCGCCCAGGAGAAGCAGCAGGCCCAGCCCGGCGGCGCCCCCGGCGCGTACGCGCCCAAGGGCACCGCGGCCCCCAGCCCGGTCGGCGGCCCGGTCGCCAAGGACGGCAGACCGCTGACGCTGCGCTTCGTCCTGCCCTCCGGGCCCGGCTCCGAGACGCTGCGCGCGGTCGGCGAGAAGGTGTCGAAGATGCTCAAGCGCATCGGCATCCGCACCGAGACGGCCAAGGTCAAGGACGCCAGCTACTTCAAGGACCACATCGCCTCCGGCGAGTACGACCTGGCCCTGTACTCCTGGCCCGCCTCCGCCTTCCCGGCCACCGACGCCCGTCCGATCTTCGCCAAGCCGCAGCCCGCGGCCGACGGCTCCCTGAACGTCGAGCAGAACTACACCCGAGTCGGCACCGACCACATCGACCAGCTCTTCGAGCAGGCGATCAGCGAACTGGACGAGAGCGCGGCCCGTGACCTGGTCAAGCAGGCCGACGCCCGGATCTGGGCCGCCGCCGGATCGATCCCGCTCTACCAGCGCCCCGAGCTCGTCGCGGCGAAGCCCCGGCTGGCCAACGCGGGCGCGTTCGGCTTCGAGTCGCCGCGCTACGAGGACATCGGCTTCCTGAAGCCGGGGGTCAGGCCCGCCCAGGGCGCGGAGCCCGCCCGGCAGCCCGAGAAGTCCGGTAAGGACTGATCGCGCGGTTCCCTTACCTCAGAGTTCACTCAAGGACCTTGCCCGCCGGTTCATCCGGCGGGCAAGGTGGTGTCCGCCCCTATTTGATCTGTTGACCTGTGCTTTCCCCCACGTCAGGGGCCCCGCGGAGGCCGCCTCCGCGAGGTCGACGTACGATGGGGTACGGCCGTGGCATGTCTGCCCGGCGAGGCCCGCGTACCGGACCGTACGCGCGGCATCCACGATTCCGGGAGTAGCGCCGCAAGTATGCCCACCCGCCACGACATCCGAAACGTCGCCATCGTCGCCCACGTCGACCACGGCAAGACCACCCTCGTAGACGGCATGCTCAAGCAGGCCGGAGCCTTCGCCGCCCACGCCGCCGAGAACCTCGACGAGCGGATGATGGACTCGAACGACCTGGAGCGTGAGAAGGGCATCACGATCCTCGCCAAGAACACGGCGGTGAAGTATCACCCCAAGGACGGCGGGGACCCGATCACGATCAACATCATCGACACCCCCGGCCACGCCGACTTCGGCGGCGAGGTCGAGCGCGGTCTGTCGATGGTGGACGCCGTCGTGCTGCTGGTCGACGCCTCCGAGGGCCCGCTGCCGCAGACCCGCTTCGTGCTCCGCAAGGCGTTGCAGGCCAAGATGCCGGTCATCCTCTGCATCAACAAGACGGACCGCCCGGACTCCCGGATCGCCGAGGTCATCGACGAGACCTACGACCTCTTCCTCGACCTGGACGCGACCGAGGAGCAGATCGAGTTCCCGATCGTCTACGCCTGCGCCCGTGACGGCGTGGCCTCGCTGACCAAGCCCGAGGACGGCACCGTACCGGCCGACAGCGACAACCTGGAGCCGTTCTTCACGACCCTCCTGGAGACGGTCCCGGCCCCCGAGTACGACGAGTCGGCCCCCCTCCAGGCGCACGTCACCAACCTTGACGCGGACAACTTCCTCGGCCGTATCGCGCTGCTCCGCGTGGAGCAGGGTGAGCTGAAGAAGGGCCAGACCGTCGCCTGGATCAAGCGGGACGGCACCATCGCCAACGTCCGCATCACCGAGCTGATGATGACCGAGGCGCTCACCCGCAAGCCCGCCGAGAAGGCGGGTCCGGGCGACATCTGCGCGGTCGCCGGCATCCCGGACATCATGATCGGCGAGACCCTGGCCGACCCGGAGAACCCGATCGCGCTGCCGCTGATCACGGTCGACGAGCCCGCGATCTCGATGACCATCGGCACGAACACCTCGCCGCTGGTCGGCCGGGGCGGCACCGGCAAGGGCGCGGACGCCAAGGCCGCGGTCAAGGACCGCAAGGTCACCGCCCGCCAGGTCAAGGACCGCCTGGACAAGGAGCTGATCGGCAACGTCTCGCTCCGCGTCCTGGACACCGAGCGCCCCGACGCCTGGGAGGTGCAGGGCCGCGGCGAGCTGGCGCTGGCGATCCTGGTCGAGCAGATGCGCCGCGAGGGCTACGAGCTGACCATCGGCAAGCCGCAGGTGGTCACCCGCGAGATCGACGGTAAGACGCACGAGCCGGTCGAGCGGATGACGATCGACGTGCCCGAGGAGCACATGGGCGCGGTCACCCAGCTGATGGGCGTCCGCAAGGGCCGGATGGACAACATGTCCAACCACGGCTCCGGCTGGGTCCGCATGGAGTTCGTCGTGCCGTCCCGCGGCCTGATCGGCTTCCGTACGGAGTTCCTGACCCACACCCGCGGCACGGGCATCGCGCACTCCATCCACGAGGGGCACGAGCCCTGGTTCGGCACGCTGACGACCCGTAACAACGGCTCGCTGGTCGCCGACCGTGCGGGCGCGGTCACCGCCTTCGCGATGACCAACCTCCAGGAGCGCGGCGTGCTGTTCACCGAGCCGGGCACCGAGGTGTACGAGGGCATGATCGTCGGCGAGAACTCGCGCGCCGACGACATGGACGTGAACATCACCAAGGAGAAGAAGCTCACCAACATGCGGTCGTCCACGGCCGATGTCACCGAGTCGATCGTGCCGCCGCGCAAGCTGTCCCTTGAGCAGTCCCTGGAGTTCTGCCGCGACGACGAGTGCGTCGAGGTGACCCCGGAGGCGGTGCGCATCCGCAAGGTCGTACTCGACCAGCGCAACCGCGCCCGCGCGGCCTCCAAGGCCAAGCACGGCTGACCCAGCCTGGCCCAGGTCGGAAGACCGGGCTACGGATTTCGCAGGACTTGGCCCGACTCCACGCCGGCACGGCGTAGAGTCGGGCCAGTTTGCGTGTGGGGGAGATACCTCACAGCCGGTCGCCGACCACGACCGAAGCCGACCGGGGTGATGATCTCCCTTTTGGCTTGATCCGCAACGGATTTTTCTGAGCCAGACGTCCGGTAGTCGGTGTGACCTGACCGATAGATGTATAACGAGTCCGTTTCGCGGTCATCTATCTCGGATCCGTTTGTCCGGATTTCGGAAGAAGTAACCATCAGGTGTGATCGAACCGAGACCAAAAGACTGTGGTCGCACGGATGGCCGATGGCTAATAGTTGAGCGCGTAGAGCTCGGGTCAATGGGTCGCGCGCCGTGGGGGAGCGTCGACTCGCGAGCACTAGGGGTGCCTGCCTCGACCGTCAGGGGTGTCGGTCGGGTCAACGGCGCCCTCTCTCGTAATGAACGAGTGGACTCAAGAGGAGGAAAGCCCATGTCCAGTGCCACAAGCGCTCAGTGGGCCGCGAAGTCCCCTGTGGTGCGCGGCGCGGTCGGTCTCATTCAGCGTGTCTCGGTGAACGGCGCTGCCGCCGCGCGTGGCGGACGGCTCTGACGGTCCGGTTTCCGGCCTATCGGCCGATCTGTGACCTCAGGGCGCTTCACCTCTCTCCAGGCGGCGGACCAGAATGCCCTTCCGGGGGTTGGTCCCGCTCTGCCTGACGGGTGGTGTCGCAGCTCTTGATCCTCCAACTGCCAGTCGGCGCGGGGTCGTTGGCAGCTGAACACCTGTGAAATGGACAAATGATGACGAGTCCAGTTGAGGCCGAGGACGTTCAGGCGTCCGGAGCCTTGGACTAAGAGACCGAGTCGAAGGCCGACGGCAAGGAGAGCAAGGGCCAGGACGGCCGCTCGCCCGGCCAGCTGATGTGGGCGCGCTTCAAGCGCGACCGCACGGGCGTGATCTGCGCCGTTGTCGTGATCGCTTACTTCGCGATCGCTGCACTGGCGCCAGTGATCGCGAAGCTCTACGGCAAGGACCCCTACACGCTCTACGCGCAGGAGCCCGAGCATCCGTTCCTGCTCGACGACTTCGCGATGCCCAGCGGGAGCTTCGGCGGAGTGTCCGGCGACTTCTGGTTCGGAGTCGAGCCCTACCTGGGGCGCGACGTGTTCACCATGCTGATCTACGGCATGCGCACCTCGCTGTACACGGCGCTTGCGCTGACCTTCCTGAGCGTGGCCACCGGAGTCATCATCGGCATGGTCGGCGGCTTCTTCGGCGGCAAGGTCGACTACTGGCTGGGCCGGACGACCGACTTCTTCCTGTCGTTCCCGAACCAGCTCTTCTTCATCGCCTTCATGCCCATCGTGACGGCGCTGTTCGTATCCCCCACGGACGAGACCCCGACCTATCTGCGGGCCGTCACGATCATCCTCGTGATGTGGTTCCTCGGCTGGATGGGTATGGCCCGTCTGGTGCGCAGTTCGGTACTGTCCCTGCGCGAACGCGAGTTCGTCGAGGCCGCCAAGGTCTCGGGCGCGTCCCGGTGGCGGATCGTCCGCAAGGAGATCCTGCCGAACATCGTCAGCCCGATCCTGGTGCAGGGCACCTACATGCTGCCCAGTGCCATTCTGTCCATCGCGTTCCTGTCGTTCGTCGGTGTGGGTTTCAACGAGCCGACGCCTGACTGGGGCCGGATGTTCGTCACTGGCGTCAGGGTCTATGAGACCGACCCCGCGTACATGCTCTTCCCGGGCATCGCCCTGTTCGTGTTCGTACTGGCCTTCAACCTTCTCGGTGACTCGGTCCGTGACGCGTTTGACCCCAAGACCGGACGGTGACGTCCATCAGCGGGCGGTGGCTGCCACCGCTCGCGCCGGGCAACCGGATCAGGCAGCAGTTCTCGTAAACAACTGACAGGTAGGTGCAACGAGCATCATGAAGCTCACCCGATCGCGCTCCGCGCGTGCCATAGTCGTCGCCCTCGCGGCCGGTTCGCTGGCTCTGACCGGCTGCTCCAACGACGACAGCGGCAAGAAGACCCAGGGCAAGTCCAAGTCCAAGGAAGACGCCGCGGAGCAGTCAAAGCCGGTTGCCTACGCCGACGCGGCCGGCTCGACCGGTCCCGCGAAGGAGGTGTCCGGCGCCGTCTCCGGCGGTGTGATCAACGTCTTCTCGCAGTCGGACATCACGCACATGGACCCGGGCCAGATCTACGTCAGTGACGCGGGCCAGCTCGCCAACCTGATCCACCGCGGCCTCACGGACTTCCAGGAAGACGACAAGGGCAACCTCACGGTCGTCGGCGACATCGCCACCGACTCGGGCCAGGCCTCCGACGACAACAAGACCTGGACGTACAAGCTCAAGGACGGCATCAAGGACGACCAGGGCAACGAGATCACCTCGGCCGACGTCCGCCACACCGTCGAGCGCCTGTACTCGAAGGTCATCTTCGACGGCCCGAGCTTCCTCCAGAACTGGCTCTCCGGACCCGACTACCGTGACGCGCTGCCGGACGGCCCGTACAAGGGCAAGCACCTGCCGGACTCCGTCCTGGAGACGCCGGACGACAAGACGGTGATCTTCAAGTTCGACAAGCCGCGCCCCGACCTGCCGCAGGCGCTCGCCATGGCCGGTTACGCGATCGTGCCGGAGAAGCGGGACACCAAGGAGAAGTACGACAAGGCCCCCGCCTCGCTCGGCCCGTACAAGATCGCCGAGTACAAGCCCGGCAAGTCCCTGAAGCTGGACAAGAACACCAACTGGGACCCGAAGACCGACGCGGTGCGCCACCAGTACGTCGACGGGTACAACTTCAACCTGACCGTCAGCCAGAGCAGCCAGACCAAGCGTCTGATCGCTGACCAGGGCGAAGCCAAGAACGCGATCCAGTTCACGGACGCGGTCGACAACCCGCAGATCCGCGACGTCGTCACGGACCCCGAGGTCAACAAGCGCACGATCAAGGGCTACCAGCCCTACGTCTGGCAGATGTCCTTCAACATGAGCAAGGACATCATGAAGGACAAGAAGATCCGCGACGCGATCACCTACGCGCTGCCGAACAAGTCCATGATCGACGCGGACGGCGGCAAGTACGGCGGCGAGCTGGCCGGTGGCCTGTTCGCCCCGACCCTGCCGGGCTACGACCCGAACTACGACCCGTTCGGCAAGCAGAAGAAGCCCAACGGTGACCCGGCAAAGGCCAAGGCGCTCCTCAAGGAGGCGGGCTTCAAGGAGGGCACCAAGCTCACCTACGCCTACTCCAACACCCCGCGTAGCCAGGCCCAGCAGGTGCTCGTCGTGGACGCGCTGGAGAAGATCGGCTTCGACGTCCAGGCCAAGCAGATCGAGCGGAAGAGCTTCTACGAGCAGATCGGCAAGCTCGACAACCCGTACGACCTCTACATGACCGGCTGGGGCCAGGACTGGCCGTCGCCGTCCACCGTGGTCACCCCCGTCTACGACGGCAACCTCATCGCCGACGGCGCCTCGAACTACTCGCACATCAACGACGAGAAGGTCAACGCCCTCATCGAGAAGGCCCTGGGCCAGCAGCCCGAGGAGGCGGCCAAGACCTGGGAAGAGGCTCACCACCGCATCGTGGAGGAGATCAACCCGGCTGCTCCGGTCTACTACTCCAAGCAGCTCCAGCTCTTCGGCTCCAACATCGGCGGCGCTTCGTACAGCACGAACTCCAGCTACATCAACATCAACAACCTGTACCTGAAGAAGCCGTGACGCCTGATCACTCCTGATCACGGCTGATCCGTGGGGGTGCGCGCCAGGCGGAGCGCGCCCCCACGGACCCACGTCACCCCTCACCACCGCCGCTTCCGAAGAGAGCAGCCGCCCGCCATGCTTCAGTTCCTCATCCGCAGGTTGACCGGCGCCGTCGCGATCATGTTCCTGATCGGCGCGTTCACGTTCTTCCTGTTCTACACAATCCCCCAGGACTTCGCCGCGCTCTCCTGTGGCAAGAACTGCACACCGGAGAACCTCGCGGTCATCCGCGAGAACCTCGGCCTCGACAAACCCATCACCACGCAGTTCTGGGACTTCATGGCCGGTATCGTGACCGGTCGGGACCTCTCCATCGGGCACTGCGAAGCCCCGTGCCTGGGGCAGTCCTTCAGCTCGGGCGAGTTCGTCTGGGAATCGATCATGGACCGCTTCCCGCTCACCCTGTCGCTCACGATCGGCGGCCTGGTGATCTTCCTGGTGCTTGGTCTCGCCTCGGGCATGCTCGCCGCCTGGAAGCGCGGCACCATGGCCGACAAGGCGGTCAGCGGCACCGCTATGGTGCTCAGCTCGTTCCAGATCTACTTCCTCGGTCCGATCGTCCTGGGTCTCCTCGTCTACAGCACCGGCTGGATGGAGAACCCCAAGTACGTCCCCTTCACCGAGGACCCGGCCGGATGGGCCGTCGGCCTGCTGATCCCCTGGGTCGTGATGTCGACCATCTTCGTCGCCCAGTACACGCGTATGTCCCGCTCCGCGATGATCGAGCAGCTCCAGGAAGAGCACGTCCGCACCGCGCGCGCCAAGGGCATGGGACGGAAGTACGTGTTCTTCCGCTACGCCTGGCGAGGCTCGCTCACGCCGATTGTCACTATCATCGGTATCGACCTGAGCTCCCTGCTCGCCGGTGGCGTGGTCACCGAGTTCACCTTCGACCTGGCGGGCATCGGCCGTCTCGCGGTGGAGTCGTCGCTGAACAAGGACCTGCCGCTGACCATGGGCGTGATGCTGTTCGGAGCGTTCTTCATTCTGCTCCTGAACATCCTCGTGGACATCTGCTACGCCTTCATCGACCCGCGCGTGCGCCTCGCCTAGGAGAACGACCGTGACCACACTGACCAAGACCGAAGACACTCCGTCCCCGACCGGGTCGGACGCCTTCCTCTCGGTTCGCGACCTGCGGGTGTCGTTCTCCACCGAGGATGGCGTCGTCAAAGCGGTGGACGGCCTCTCCTTCGACGTCGAGCGCGGCAAGACGCTGGGCATCGTGGGCGAGTCGGGCTCTGGCAAGTCCGTCACCAACCTGACCGTCCTCGGGCTGCACAACCCCAAGACCTCCAAGGTCGAGGGCGAGATCAACCTGGACGGCCAGGAGCTGACCACCGCGTCCGAGAACGAGATGGAGAAGATCCGCGGCAACAAGGCCGCGATGATCTTCCAGGACCCGCTCACCGCGTTCTCGCCGTACTACACCATCGGACGGCAGATCGCCGAGCCGTTCATGAAGCACACCGGCGCCTCCAAGAAGGAGGCGAAGGCCCGCGTCATCGAGATGCTCGACAAGGTCGGCATCCCGCAGCCCGCGACACGCTTCGACGACTTCCCGCACCAGTACTCCGGCGGTATGCGCCAGCGCGCGATGATCGCCATGGCGCTGATCTGCGACCCGGACCTGCTGATCGCCGACGAGCCGACCACCGCGCTCGATGTGACGGTCCAGGCCCAGATCCTGGACCTGCTCAAGGACCTCCAGCAGGAGTTCGGCTCGGCGATCGTGTTCATCACCCACGACCTGGGCGTCATCTCGCACATGGCCGACGACCTGCTGGTGATGTACGCGGGCCGGGCGGTGGAGCGCGGCAGCGTCCGCGAGGTGCTGCGGGAGCCCCAGCACCCCTACACCTGGGGGCTGTTGAGCTCGATGCCGCGCCTCGGCGGCGACATCAACGAGGCGCTCATGCCGATCCCCGGCACCCCGCCCAGCCTGCTCAACCCGCCCAGCGGATGCCGCTTCAACCCGCGCTGTACCTACGTCGACACGGTCGGCGGCGACCTGTGTGTGACCGAGCGCCCGCCGCTGGCCGAGGGCCGCGCGGCGGCCTGCCACCTGTCGGCGGCGCAGAAGCAGGACATCTTCATCGATCAGATCAAGCCCCGGCTTGGTTAGGGAGACGCAGCAGACATGAGCGACAACGTCACTCTGCCCAAGCAGGGCCAGTCGGATTCGGCCGCCAGCGACCGTGAGGCACTCCTCTCCGTCGAGGGCATGACCAAGCACTTCCCGATCTACGGCGGCTTCCCGTTCAAGCGCCAGGTCGGTGCGGTCAAGGCCGTGGACGGCGTGGACCTGACCGTCTACGAGGGCGAGGCCCTCGGCGTGGTCGGCGAGTCCGGCTGCGGCAAGTCCACCACCGGACGCCTGATCACCCGCCTCCTGGAGCCCACCGGTGGCAAGATCACCTACCGGGGCCAGGACATCACGCATGCCAAGCGCAAGCAGCTCGCGCCGATCCGGTCCGAGATCCAGATGATCTTCCAGGACCCGTACTCGTCGCTGAACCCGCGGCAGACCGTCGGCTCCATCATCAAGAGCCCGATGGAGGTCAACGGCATCGACCCGCCGGGCGGCCGCGAGAAGCGGGTGCGCGAGCTCCTGGAGACGGTCGGCCTCAACCCCGAGCACTACAACCGCTTCCCGCACGAGTTCTCCGGCGGTCAGCGGCAGCGCATCGGTGTGGCCCGCGCGCTCGCCCTGGAACCGAAGCTGATCATCGCCGACGAGCCGGTCTCGGCGCTCGACGTGTCCATCCAGGCCCAGGTCGTCAACCTTCTCAAGAAGGTCCAGGAAGAGATGGGCATCGCCTTCCTCTTCATCGCCCACGACCTGGCCGTCGTCCGGCACTTCTCCCAGCGCGTGGCGGTCATGTACCTCGGCAAGGTGGTGGAGGTGGGCGACCGTGAGTCGATCTACACCCGCCCCCGCCACCCGTACACTCACGCCCTGCTCTCGGCCGTGCCCGAGGTGGAGGTCGAGGGCGACGGCCCGCCGCGCGAGCGCATCCGGCTGGCCGGTGACGTCCCGTCGCCGATCAACCCGCCGTCCGGCTGCCACTTCCGCACCCGCTGCTGGAAGGCGCAGGACAAGTGCGCCACGGACGACCCGCCGCTGGTCCAGATCTCCGGCAACACGGACGGCCACCTGACGGCCTGCCACTTCCCGGAGGACCCGATCACCGAGGCGCACGGCAAGGACGTCGTCATGGACCCGGCGCTGACGGCGCTGGAGGAGTCCCGCGAAGTCGATTAGGGGTTCGCTTTCAGCTTGGCCGTATCCCCGGCCTGGCTGGCCCGAGGGCTGGGGCAGCGGAAAACGGAACGCCCTTGCTCAGACAGGGAAAATCCTGTGTGATCAAGGGCGTTCGCGTTCGGTGGCTCCGGTTCCCCGCAGTCGGCTTTGAAAGGACAGAAATCTGCCTACGCGGCTCAGCGAATTGACCGAGCCAGCACAGCAGTCGTGACCTTACGCCTTCCCTTTACAGACGGCAGTGCTCCCGCCGTACGTCCCGACAGAGACCCACACGGTCCGCCCCTCGGGGATGTTGAAGTCCTGGGTCCTGTCCCCACCGGAGCCCATGGTGAATCGCCAGTCCCTCTCGATGCGCTTACCGTCCGCGGTTGCCCACTGGACCTCGTAACTCATCGCGGCACCCGACCAGTTACGCATGTGCAGCTTCTCGCCGTAACCCTTGAAGGAAGCGATAGCGGCCTTACCGGGGTCAGCGGACCTCCAAATGGTGGCGACCATGTCGTTGGAGCCAGGGTCGTTGTTGGCAGCGAACTTGTCGCAGTCAACTCTCCAGTAGGCATCCGGTGCTGCCTGCGCCGTCCCTGGCACAGCAAGTACGAGCGCCGCAACGGCCGTGGTCGTCAACCCGACCGCGCTCCTGAGGGTGTTCTTCTTGAAGATGCGCACGGTTTCGCTCTCCAGTCTCTCGCAGATGTGAATTGCGCGAGGGTGTGGCAATTCACGATCCTTTTTCGGACGGGTCGAAGTTCCTGCGCGTCGAAGGCTTTTGCCCTCCCCGCACTCACAAGCGTTCCATGATCTGCGGCTCGTGATCAATGGGGTTTTTCTGGTATGGCTTGGATTGATCGCTTTTTTCAGCGGGCCACTCCAGGTCAAGTCGCCACGGCCAGGGACTGCCCGCTGCGGGGTGATTCGCGGCGGATGCAGATCTTCCGGAATGGTTGCTGAGGTGGCATCGTGGCTGGTTGTGTTAGTTGAAGGGCTGAACCTGGGGCGAATGTGGCTGTCGGTGCAGGTGGGTGTCAACCTGCTGAAGAGATGTCGGACCTTGTACCGCTGAGGCGGCGATACGCCAACACTGGGGCACCTCAAGCGAAGTCGCGAGCGGTAGGCGTTCTGGCGTGAAGATGCCTACCCCCTGCATCGCTCATGCAGGGTCCGCCTTGGCGGTCACGGTGAACCGTCTACGAGGGCGAGGCCCTCGGCGTGGTCGGCGAGTCCGGCTGCGGCAAGTCCACCACCGGACGCCTGATCACCCGCCTCCTGGAGCCCACCGGTGGCAAGATCACCTACCGGGGCCAGGACATCACGCACGCCAAGCGCAAGCAGCTCGCGCCGATCCGGTCCGAGATCCAGATGATCTTCCAGGACCCGTACTCGTCGCTGAACCCGCGGCAGACCGTCGGCTCCATCATCAAGAGCCCGATGGAGGTCAACGGCATCAACCCGCCGGGCGGCCGCGAGAAGCGGGTGCGCGAGCTCCTGGAGACGGTCGGCCTCAACCCCGAGCACTACACCCGCTGCTGGAAGGCGCAGGACAAGTGCGCCATGGACGACCCGCCGCTGGTCCAGATCTCCGGCAACACGGACGGCCACCTGACGGCCTGCCACTTCCCGGAGGACCCGACCGTCCAGGCCCACGGCAAGGACGTCGTCATGGACCCGGCGCTGACGGCCCTGGAGGAGGCGGACTACTGAGGTTGAACTTGTGGTGTCGTAGGGGCTGACGGCTGGTTGCCCGCTGCGATATCACCGGGGCATGCGGTATC